>CALVEE010000154.1 GCA_944326495.1 Candidatus Gastranaerophilales bacterium
TCTTTATCTAAAGTCCCTTTTGGAGATAGAATATAACGTCCGTTCAGAATATTATTAAGCATACCGGTTGAAATCTTTGTTTCTTCAGGAAGCTTTTTGTCTTTGATTAATTTATCTAAAGCTTCAATAGTTTTAGCACTTCCGACAGTCTGTGCCGTGTATTTTGTCTGAACATCTTTTGCTGTTTGCATTAAGTATTTAAGCGACTGAATAGTTATATCCTGAACTTCTTTTGTGCCTCTTTCTATCATTTCACGCTCATGATTGCGCTGTGAAATATTAGGCATTGCTTGAAGAAGCTTTTCATCGTAGCCGGAGATATGATAGTTTAATTTAATCATATCCTTGTTAGCATCCCAGTTAACAGTTCCGTTTGCGTCTTTATCAATCTTAAAATTAGAAAAATAGCAGGACATTATTGTTCCGTTAGGTGTATCAAGCTTGATATTTTTACCGAAATTTTTGTTCAAATCATTTATTACATCAATTCTATCCTGATACTCTTTCGGATTAATCTGGAATACATAGCTAATCAAAGTGTCGTCATAAGTGATTTTATCCAGCTCATTTCCGGCTTTCAGGTTCCTGTATGTTTTAATAGCCTCATCTCTGCCTTTTTCCTGTTCAGGACTTACCTGTGTTTTATCATATATTTGAACCAGAGTTTCTTTTGATGAGTCATAATCAGGGTTAGCAACAGCCTTATAGGTTCCGTCACTTTGTAACTCATAGTTATAAGGTGCATTGATTATCCTGTGCGCCAGAACATCTTCTTTAGTAGGCAAAACACCAAGCCCGATACTTGTATCCTTAAGACCGTTTAATCTAAACCAGTAATAAGTCTGCGGATTTCTGTTAGCCCATCTTATAGCATACTGGAAATGTATCCCTTCTAAGCCTTCAGAGGTGAAAGTTCCGTCGTATACATATCCCATACCATTTTTGTACATTTCTTTTAGGAATGTCTTATAATTTTCGAGATTTCCCATATCCGGTGATACCTGAAAATTGTTTTTGTTCCAGTATCCGTGGCCTGATTTGTCATCCCCGTTAGCAATCGGAGTTGTGAACAGGTATTTATATCCGTTTTGTTTCAGATAAGGAATTCCTTCTTGAAGCCCTGCAATACCGCCTCCAAATCTATTGGAGAAACTTCTTATAACCCCTTCCATATTCTTCTGATATTCTTTATCATAATAGATTTCGCCGGTATTCGGGTCATCAAAACCTTTATACTTCATACCAGGCTTGAATGTATCAGGAATTGCTAAATAAGCAGCACCTTGTACAGTTGGTGTTGTACCTTTTCTTGCTACAAGGGTATAATCATATACACCGGATTCATCCTTACCCTTATCAAGTTTTTCTATATTATTGGTCTGATCCCACTTCCAATCTTGATGTACTCTAAATCCGTATTCATTTCCGTTCAGTTTTTTAACCTGAACCCCTGTATCTGCTCCAGCCCAGATAACATTGCCGTTTTTATCTTTTCTAATAACTCTATAAGCGAAGGCCTCATCTTTATCAAGGTTTGTAACATCCTGCAGATTAATATTTACCCCCTCGGGCTTCATTTTTACTGTGTAAATCGGTTTTTCATCAATTTTATAGTTATAATTTTCAGTAGGAGAAGCCTTAAAGAATTGAATTTCACATTCTTCTCCATCCTTATAATTATAAGGATAATTGAACTTCATAACCGTTTCGCCAGTTTCATTTTTTACGTGCTGATAACCTTTAAAATTGGGATTTGTTACACCATTAATTCTATTAATAAACACCTTTCGAGTACTCCTTCTACATATATAAAGAATGTAAAATAATTTTTTTTGCGCTTTTTCCGGCATGGAATGCCAAAATTTTTACAAATGTTAACATTAATATATAATACACATTACCACTAAATGCTATAACAAACATGATTGATTAGCAAGCTGTTTGAAAAAATAAAAATAGCGGTTTTGATAAGTAAACGTATCAAAACCGCTATAAGAACTAATATACAATATTATTTATTTTTAAATAATACTTTATTATTTTCAAAAGTCGTTTTTAATAATTTCCCAGCATCTTTAATGTCTTTGATTAGATTTCCCCAATAATCCTCTACTAGAGAAAGTAGTGCTAAGCTGGTCATGTTTCGGGGGTATAAAGAACACCCGATTTTATAAATAATCGGGTGTTCTTATTATGCGATTAGCTAAATGTATCAAACGCATTTTTCTTATTCTCGGCAATTTGATCTAAATTAGCAAGATTAGTTTCACGGTTCAGTGTGTCGTTGTGAAATTGCGTTCTTTTCGTTGCCATTTGCTGCGTTCTTTCCGTTGCCATTTGCTGCTGTGGCTCTTTTTTTTGCGCTGGTGGATTGTGTTTCTTAAATTGCAGTAAATGATAACTGTGTAATGATGACATTGCCATAATAAATCCTTTCTGTTCATAATAGAACCTTTTGTATTACATTATTGTATAACGGCAGATTTTTGAAAAACTTTAGGATTTTTAAGAGGATTGTTACAAAAATTTACAATCGTACTATGTCCAATAAATATAGGCATTATAAATAAATATATTTATTATTTAATATGAAAAACTTTTGAATATATTCAAATAAATGACATAGAAAAAATATTTGTCAGCAGTTAATCTGGTATTATGAGAAGATCCAGTTCAAAGTGTATAGATACAACGCGGCATATTGCAGATAAAATTCTGTCACTACGGCGTGCAAATAAATTGACACAGGAAGAGTTTGCGGAAAAAGTTAATCTCGACAGAAGAACAATTGCAAGAGCAGAAGATGGAAAACACCGTCCTTCGCCCGAGACCATGGAGATTATTGCGGAAGTTTTCAATATTCCGATAAGTTATTTTTATGACAATTCCGTTTACAGAACAGATATAAGCAAATCTGCATTGATATATGAAATTAACACAAAATTAAATATTCTATCAAAATCAAGTTTGAAAAAAGTTTTAAATATTATTGATATTATTATGTAATTAATTATTGTACGCTTTTATTCAGGGCCATAATAACTTTTGTGAGATACATAAAGAATAAGAGAGCAGGGAAAGTTTAACCTGTTATAGTTATTGTCAGATTGTTAAATCCGGCTCAAATTTATAATTGAATAGAATGGAAATTGTTAAGGCCCTTAAGGGATTGCAAGTAGTAGGGTAGACTTAAGTCTACCCTACTACTTGCTAAGTTTTTCTCCAATTAGCATCCACCCAGCCTTGTCTTGGATTTGCTCCACGCTCACAGAGCTTCACCTTTAAGCCTCACGGCTTAGCTGGTTCAGTCTGTTCGCTATCCGGACTATACATTTACCCCTCCGTCTGTAAATCCGCTCCCTCTAGAGAAGGTATGCTACATGCTTGGCGCTCCCCCTCCCTTATGAGGGAGGGTTGGGGTGGGTGATAACAAACCCTGCACCAAACAAGGCTTACACTTTTAACGCAACCCCCTTACGGGCTAGCACCCTTCCTTACCTTCCCTCTAGGGAAGGTATGCTATACACTTGGCGCCGCTCCCTCCATTTGAGGGCAGTCCGGTAAAAATAAGATTGTAATTCGGACATTAGTCTGCCAATAACTGTCATGCTGAATAGCCGACGGGAGTAGTCTGTTGGGTATACCTGCCCAATATTGACTTATAACGATATTATTTAAATAAATAGCTCGTTTAAAATTTATTTTATATTTTTCATTTGCCCCTGCTGGCTGACCCCTCACCCGAATTTCTAAGTTTCGCTTTAGCTCAACTTGAAATTCTACCCTCTCCCACAAGGGGAGGGGAATCAAGTCTAATTATAGTAAGCCCCCCCGCCTTGTTGGATTGACCTCCGTATGGGAGTAGGTTAGGGGGAGGAGTTTATTAAAGCCTTCTTTTTTTATTTATCAGAGCTGAATAAAGACTTCCAGAAACTTGTTTCAGCCTCGATTGCATTTCTCGTATTTTCGCGTCGTTTTTGTGCTTCTCGCTGTTTTTTCTTTAATTCGCGCTGTCTTTCTCGCTGTTGTTTTTTGTATGCTTTCTGACGTTCTTTTTGCTGTTTCTCGTAAGCTTTTTGTCTCTGCTCGCGCGCTTTTCTTTGGGCTTCAGCCTGTGAATTAAGCTCTTTTTCTTTTGTTGTGATCGGAGAAATCAAATTATCCACAAAATTTTGAATACGCGATTCCGCCGCATTTGCTGCCATGGAAGATGTTAGTATTGCAATAATTGCTGCTGCTAAAAACTTTTTCATGAGCTAATAATCCTTTCTTATTTCTTAATTAACGAGTTCCAGTAATCCTTCTCAGCCTGAATAGCATCTTTTGTTGCCTGACGTCTTGCTTGAGCTTCTTGTCTTTGTTTTTCGGCTGCAGCCTGACGCGCTTCCTGCTGTTTTTTTAATTCTGCTCTGCGTGCTTCCTGTTGTTTTTGATACTCTGCCTGTTTTGCTTCGTTAGCTTTTTGCTGTGCTTCCATTTTTTCATTAAAAGCTTTTTCTTTTTCAGTAATTGGCGAGAGTTTTTTGTTTACATAGTTCTCTAATCTTGATTCTGCCGCTGTGGCAGCTAATGAAGCAGTTAATGCAATAACCGCAAATAAGGTAAATAGTCTTTTCATATTTAAACTCCTTTCTCGTGTATTATGAATTTTAAAATACTTTTTTTTATTTTTCAAGTATAATGTTTCTATGAGTGTTGAGTTACTGGGTTTTAATATAGATAATTATTCGTTTGAGGAAGCTGTCGTCAGAGCGAAGAATATGATAGACGGCCACAAAGTCTCACAGGTTGTAACAATTAATCCGGAGATGTTTCAGTGTGCAGAAAAAGATGCTGATTTTGCTAACATTATAAAAGAAGCCGAAATGGTAATCCCTGACGGAGTCGGCGTAAAAATTGCGCTCAAACTTACCGGTAAAAAAGCAGACAGAATTCCCGGAATTGATTTCGCAAAAAGATTGTTAACAGAAGCTTCCAAAAGTGATATTCCGACTGCAATAATCGGAGCGAAAGAAGAAGTTATAGAAAAGGCCGTTGATAATTTACAAAAAGAAATAAAAGGGCTTAATATCGTATATTACCATAACGGATATTTTGATAGTGATGAAGAGATTTACCGCGAATTAAAAGCGAAATCTCCAAAGCTCATATTAGTTGCTCTGGGTTCTCCAAAGCAGGAAGTTTTTATTTACAATGCTAAAAAAGTCTTAAATCCGGCTTTAATGATTGGTATAGGAGGAAGCTTGGATGTATGGTCAGGGAATGTGAAAAGAGCTCCTAAGATTTTCCAAATATTGGGTTTGGAGTGGCTATACAGAACCATTACCCAGCCTTCCCGTTTCAAAAGAATTTTTCCGGCATTGCCGCTGTTTTTAATGAAAGTTATTAACTATAAGGATAAAATATAAATGCTTACAGAAACAGAATTAAAAGAGCTAAAAGAATTTGCATGCAAAACAAGAAAAAATATTGTAAAAATGGTTTGTAACGCAAAATCCGGTCATCCGGGCGGTTCTCTTTCAGGTGCGGATATTTTAGCAGTTTTGTATAATAAATCACTTAATATACCGTCTGAATGGGATAAATCGCAGGATTTTGACAAAAGAGACAGATTTATACTTTCAAAAGGTCATGCTTCTCCGCTTCTTTATTCTGTTCTTGCGCAGTATGGAATGTTTCCGGAAGAAGAACTTTTGACCTTCAGGAAATTCCATTCAAGGCTGCAGGGACATCCTGCCAAACAATATCTTCCGGGAATAGAAACCTCTACAGGTTCATTAGGGCAGGGGCTGTCTATTGGATGCGGAATAGCAATGGGACTCAAATTGGACAATAATCCGGCGTATGTAGTTGTTTATACCGGAGACGGTGAGTTGCAGGAAGGTTCTTGCTGGGAAGCCTTTATGCAGGCAGCTCATAGAAAACTGGATAACCTTATTGCGATTATAGACAGAAACAAGCTTCAGATTGACGGCTGTACCGAAGATGTTATGGCATTAGATAATCTTAATGACAAACTCAAAGCATTTAATTGGGATGTTATTGAAATTAACGGCCATGACATAGGGCAGATATATGAAGCCGTAGAGAAAGCCAAAAAAGCTTCAAAACCCTGTGCAATAATAGCCCATACTATTAAGGGGAAAGGCTGTTCTTTTATGGAAAACAAAGCCGCATGGCATGGAAAAGCGCCGAATGAAGA
>CALVEE010000155.1 GCA_944326495.1 Candidatus Gastranaerophilales bacterium
ACGTATTATCCGTATGACCGGCTATATCCATGCTGTTTTGGTATACACCGCCGTAGATTAAGCCGCCGAGGATGAAGTTATTCTTATACCATGTTCCTAAGAAACCTGCCTGACCGCCGTTTTGATATGCACCTAAACCGGAATAATACTGGTGTGCTCCGTTATAGCCAATGTAGGCCGTTGGCATAAATTTCCAGCCGTTCTTGAGTTCTTTTAAGCCAAAGTCCGCACCGATTAAAGTTCCGTATGCATTATTCCCGACATTGCTTAAGCCCTGACTCATCTGCAAGGTTTCAAATGTGCCGTACATTTTTACCCAGAGCCCGCCGTCTTTTCTTGAATACTGATACGGTGCATATTGAGGCAGTGTTGAAGCGTATCTGTTTGCCATGGTGCCGGAATATGCATAACCGCCGTCCTCATCCTTGAAACTCGGAAGAAGCATTGAATGATTAAAAAGCATATCATCGATTGCAAGCTGGTTCATCCATTGAGCTAATGTCGTTACCTGACCGCGGTAGACCTGAGGATTAAATCTAGTTAGATTTAAAGACCAGTTTCCGTTCATTCCGCCGGTATTATTTAACTGATACCAGCCAATCGGAGTAAAGACTTCTTTTCTTGCTATAGAAATTTTGACATCAGCTTCCGGAGCATTGCTATAATCAAAAATCCGATTAAGTGCGATATCTTTATCAATAGGAGCATTATGTCCGAAAATATCACCTCCAAGTTTCCAGTCAGAAATTTCTATAAAACCGTTAGTTATTGCGGCTCCTGCAAATCTGTCAGAATTATTTTCTGAATCGCCCCTGGCTTCAATATCAATTGTATAGCATGCCGGATTATTAACAGATGTTCCGTCAAGTTGAAGTGTTTCAATATTAAATAATTCAATTTTCGAGTTCATTGCACTGAACATGCCGGAAGTCTGCAGGGATTGAAGCTTCATTGATGCCGTATCATAATTAGTTTCTTTTATAATAAATGCTGAAGTCGAATCAATAACTATGACGCCATTTTTTATTTTTGAAATATCTTCTATTGAAAAAAGAGAATTGTTTAATAAATTTAGCTGTCCGTTGTTTTGTTCATAAAATGTTATATTATTACTTTCGAATACGAAGTTATCAAAAGTTATATTTCCGTCTCCGTCAAGAATTAAATTTCCAAGCATCGTATCATCATTATTAAGTGTTATACCAGCTCCATTTTTTAAGTACAAGGTTGAGTTTGACGTAACATTAGTAATTGCGGATTCTGTAATATTTATATTATCAAGAATTAATGTTGTGTTTTCACTGCCATCACCGATATTAAGTTCTCCGATTATGTTGCAATTTGAAGAAGAAATTAAACTGTTAGTACCATTCAGGACATTAACAGTTCCTTCAATGTCTCCGCTTTGATTTTCTAGAGTTAAGCCGGAGTTATTTGTTAGTTCTATTTTCCCGTAGTTTTCTAAACTTCTTCCTATATTAATACAGGCGCTATCTGCAACGCCGAACCTTCCGAGATTTATAACCGAATCTACATCTAAAACAGCATCGGAGCCGGAATTTATAAGGTTAGAATTCATTAATACCCCGCCTATTTCAAATTTCCCGGAGTTTATTATAATTCCATCATTTCTTAAATTACCGGCAATTTCTACAATACCGTTATTTTCAAAAACAGCTTGTACAGAATTTTCAATATTTTTTGAAATAATGCTTCCGCTATTTTCTGTAAAAATATTGTTTACTAATTCATCAACTTGTAAGTTTCCGCTTGAAAGTATAACAAGTGAACCATTGTTTTCAATAGTATCAATAATGTCGTTTGAATCTATTGTTTTAGTATCTTCTGTATTAATTACTTCAGCTCTTGCATAACCTATAGACATTGCACAGATAAACAATGCTGTACATATAATGACTCTGCATATCTTTTTCATACTTAATCTAAAATCTTCTCAATTCCAGCTACAAATAGACTACCAGAAACAAGGAGTAAAATATCAAATGTAAATAAAATTTTTACATTTGATATTTTGTACTATATAATACTCACATTCTTAAAACTTTTCAGTAAATATTTGAAAATAACCTTGCGGATGTTTACATACCGGACAAGCGCAGGGAGCTTCTTTACCAATATGAGTATAGCCGCATTTTCTGCAAATCCATTGGTTAATTTCTTCTTTTTTAAATATGCTTTCGTTCTTAAGTTCCTCAGCTAGTATTTCAAACCTGTGAGCATGGCGTTTTTCTATTTCGACAATATTAGCAAATAAGGCGGCTATTTCATCAAAACCTTCTTCTTTGGCAGTTTGTGCGGAGTTTTTATACAGAATTTCCCATTCTTCTCTTTCTCCGGACGCAGCAGCTTTAAGATTTTCGTAAGTTTCCCCGAAAAAGAATGGATAAGCGCCTGTTACAGCTAAATGCTCCGTATTCGGAATATGCTTATAAAACAATTTGGCATGTTCACGCTCATTTTCTGCCGTATCTAAAAATATCTGTGCAATCTGTTCATATCCTTCATTTTTAGCAACTTTAGAATAAAAAGTATATCTGTTTCTGGCCTGCGATTCACCGGCGAACGCATTAACCAGATTTTGAAGAGTTTCAGAATTTTCTAATTTCATTATAATATCTCCTTACGTTTTTAAAATATCTGAAACCACAGATTTTTTTACTCCCTGGTAAGATATACCTGATTGTCTATAACTAAAGTTATAGAGAGGATATAAGCCGTATTGGCGCTATTCAATAATAATGCCCGTCTCCTCTATATGGAGTATTCTCTAACTAAAGTTGTAAAGTTCTTTTTTTTCATGCCGTACATGCATATTACAAAGGCAAAATAAATTATTGAAAGGAATTTATTATGACAGCGACATCGACAATTACAATCAACACGAATTTGGCGTCATTAACCTGTCAGTCTTACCTTAGAGATGCAACTAAGGGCATGAACACAGCAATGGAGAGATTATCTACAGGTTTCCGGATAAACTCTGCAGCTGATGACGCAGCCGGCTATGCAGTATCTGCCGGCATGGAAGCCAAGATTAACGGTTACGACATTATTGAGACAAACGCTCAAATGGGTTTGGATATGTTAACAACTCAGGAAGGTGTTTTAGATATCATCAATGATTATCTTCAAAGAATTCGTGACCTGACAATGCAGGCAGCGAACGGAACTTACGGTTCAGCGTCTCTTGATGCTATTGCTACAGAAGTAGTACAGAGAATGGATGAAATTAACCGCTTGTGCCAGATTACAGATTTTAACGATACATACCTTCTTGACGGTTCAAGAACAACTGATATTAACCTGCAGGTTGGTTTGTATTCAGATGCAAGATGCGTTATCAAGATGGACGCGTTCTTGTTTGCAAGTGCAGAATCCACAGTAATCTTCGGCTTTGGCTCTGCCGGTATTAAAGATGCAGAAGGTAATGCACAAGGCTTTATGGATTTGACAGCAAAAGCTGCAGAAGATGAAGCTAACGGATATATTTACAGAGCCAGAGTTTTAGACTCAAACGGTAAGCCGGTTTTAGATGCAGGCGGTAATATTCAATACCAAAATGGTTATTATAAGTCCGCTCTTGCAGCAGCACTTGCTGAAAACGGAGATATAACATACGGTGGCGGCACAAGTGCGACAATTGTAGGCGGAGCCTTATCAATAGAAGCTATGTGTAATGCTATATA
>CALVEE010000156.1 GCA_944326495.1 Candidatus Gastranaerophilales bacterium
TTGGTTAAAATTATTGCGCACTGGTTTGTAAGGCTTATTTTATCAAGCTTAATCTGCGTTTTCTTAGCGTTTTCTTCTTCCTCAATGATTTCGTCAATGTTTTCAGAGTTAATTTTTTCCGAATAAAAATCTTTTGAGATATTATCCTCTTCAATTTTCATTGCGTGATTAAGTGACACGTCAATATCTGGAATAATCGATTTCAGTGTAGTTAAAAATATATCAAGCTTCTCCTGATTAATAGGAACAGAAGGGACAACATCCAGAAGTCCTTCAAGAAGCTGCTCTGTTTCATCTTCATCATCACTCTTTTTCATTAAAGCCGTAAGTGCCCCCGTATTAAGAGAAAGAAACTCGTCCGTCAGCATGCAGTTTATATTCACCCCGTTTCTTTCAAGCCTGCAGGGAGCGTAAAGAAGCGGAGTTAAGAACTCGTTTTTCTTGCCGGATTTGGATTTTCCCGTAATGAAAATATACCCGTAAATCAGATATTTATCTTTCTGGCTTGTTTCAGACTGAATCATAAGCTCTGTTAATTTTGGATCAGAACCCTCAAGCGGCAGGTACTCTATGCCCTCCGTAAACAGGCGGTCAGACCCGTCTAAAAATATCCATTTGTTGTCTTTATCAGCCTTAAGGTTTCTGAAAGTCGAGCTTTTGACCTCTTCTCTTACGCAATCGTGAAGATACTGGCTTAATTTTTTTATAAAACTGTTATTAAACGCTGAATTTATTGCTCTTGTTGCTTCCTGTAACATTTTTTCTCCTCGGGATATATAATAAGCTCAATGCTTTAGAGCTATTATAACATATTTTTAAACGTATGAATACTATTTATGTATGAGTTCGGAGCAAAAATTGTATGTTAAAATAAAATAAAAACAGGAGAATTTATGAAAAGAATTTTATTTTTGTTATCTGCATTGCTTATTTGCCCCGTTACATTTTCTGTTGAACAAATTCAGCCGGCTACAGTACCGCAAAATATTATGTTTGAGGATTGTACAAAACTTTTTGCGGTTAATAAGGAAAAGCTGTTTTATCTGACTCTTGCCTCGCTTTCTGCAAACAGATTTATAATAGATGAAGTCCAGACCTCAAACGGGTATGTAATTTTTTCTGTAAACAAAAATTCCTATCTTGCAACGATTGCAGGTGTTGACGGAGCTAATTCCATATTAAAAATTACACCCTGCAACAATATCTACAATTTTCCGCCCGGAATTGTTACAAATACTTTTAAATACATTGATTTGAATTTGAATTCGGATATTAAATCATGAAAAAACTCTTTACGTTTCTAATTCTTATCATTGCAGCATTAGTTCTCTGTGCCTGTTCTGTAAGAAAAGAAGCAAGTATAAAAGAAGTAACCTTTTGGACGCTGCAAATGGGAGATTATGCGGATTATATGTACAAAGTTATCCGCGCTTACGAAAAAGAGAATCCCAATGTTCAAATCAAATGGATAGATGTACCTTTTTCGGAAGGTGAAAAAAGAACGCTTGCGGCTGTTATGACGGATAACCCGCCTGATTTGATTAATCTTAATCCGGATTTTTCAGCTCTTCTTGCGCAAAAAGGAACTCTTGAAGAAATAGACGAAGAGGCTGTAAGCGAATTTAATCCTGAAATTATAAACGCACTTAAATATAATGATAAGCTCTATTCAATTCCCTGGTATGCAACAAGCGCAATTACCATATACAATAAAGAGCTTTTTGAAAAATCAGGTATTATAAGGCTTCCAAAGACTTATAAAGAATTAGGAGCAATCTCTGAAAAGATAAAACAAAATACCAGTGCTTATGCGTATCTTCCGACAATAACAGAAAATGATACAATGATTAAAATTCTGAACAAATACGGAGTTACGGAAGATTTTACGCAGGCAAAACCCGTTTTTGATATGTATAAGGATTTATACCAGAAGGATTTTATACCCAAAGAGAGCATAACTTTTACTCTACGTGAAGCTCTGGAACAGTATATGGCCGGAAAAATCGTGTTCTTTCAGGGCGGAGCAAATTTTTTAACAATGGTTAAAGAAAACGCCCCCTCTATTTATGAAAAAACAGATGTTACAGAGCAGATAAAGGGGCCTGTGGGGCAGAATGATTTTTCTGTAATGAATTTTGTAATCCCGCTTAGAGCAAAACATAAAAAAGAGGCACTTGATTTCTGCCTGTTTCTTACTAACGCTCAAAATCAGCTTGAGCTTGCAAAAATGACAAATGTTATTGCAACAAATGACGAAGCTCTGAAAGATAGTTTTTATAATGACTATTCCACTCTGGAGTCAAAAGCCCGTTCAATAAGTGCAAAACAAATTGCTAAAATTACCCCGCAGCTCAAACAGAGAAGAAATCAAAAAGAAATTAACACTCTTGTAAACACTGCAGTCCAATCAGCACTCTTGAATAAAAATTCTGTCGACAATATCTTAGATAAGCTAAACAAAGATATGAAAAACTTTTTGTAGTAAAATAGTTGTAAATGGATGATAAAAGGAGTGTGAAAAAATGACTGCACTGGTTCAACAATCACAAATAGAAAAAGACAGGGTTTGTGCCGTAAATACGATTGATTCCGAAATTGATACAATTAACAGGCTCAAAAAATCACTCAAGCCCGAAAGTCTTACCAGAGCTCTTGATTATATGCAGAATTCAAAAGGCAGGATTATAATTACCGGTATGGGCAAATCAGGTCATATCGGGAAAAAGATTGCGGCTTCTCTTGCTTCAACCGGCACTCCTTCGTTTTTTGTACACCCTGCAGAAGCAAGCCACGGTGATTTGGGTATGATAACGGAAGATGATGTTGTAATTGCAATCTCTAACAGCGGCGAATCAAGAGAGCTGGTTGATATCTTGAATTATTGCAAGCGTTTTGGAATAAAACTCATTGCAATTACTAAAAATCCGGAAAGTTCCTTAGGTAAAGCCGGAGATGTCGTTCTTGAGCTCCCGAATAACGGGGAAGCCTGCCCTCTGGGGCTTGCTCCGACAAATTCAACCACCGCAACACTTGTTCTGGGGGATATTTTAACTGTCGGTATGATAGAGAGAAACGGCTTCTCTAAAGAAGATTTCAACGCACGTCATCCGGGCGGAAAACTAGGCTCAATCCTTAAACGCGTTTCCGATTTGATGCATACGGGGCAGGAAATGCCTATTTTGGATGAAAATTCGAATATGCAGGCAGTTCTTTTGGAAATGACATCAAAACGTTTAGGATGTGTCGGATTTATTAATCTTAAAGGCGAGCTTACGGGAATATTAACAGACGGCGATTTGAGAAGATGTCTTTCTGCAAAAATTCTTGAAGAAAAAGCCGTTGATTTAATGACAAGAAATCCGAAAACAATTTCTCCAAACGCAATGACAGCAGAAGCTTTAAGGTTAATGCATGATAAAAAGATTACAAACCTGTTTGTAGTTGACAACAACAGGCCTGTAGGCGTTATCCATATTCACGATTTGCTTAATAACGGAGTGGCTTAAAAGATGAGATTAGAAACGCAAAAGAAATTTGCGGCCGGTTTATCTATAACTTCAAATACGCTTATTATTATAACGAAGATTATTGCCGGCATGATTTCAGGAAGCATCAGTATTATATCGGAAGCTATTCACTCATTTTCCGACTTTCTGGCTTCTATCCTGACATTCTTTGCCGTAACCCGTTCTGCCGAGCCTGCGGATAAAGAACATCCGTTCGGACACGGTAAATATGAAGATATGTCCGGATTTATAGAAGGCGGATTGATTATATTTGCAGGGCTTTATATTATATACGAATCATCTTCCAAGCTTATTTCAGGCTACACGATGGAAGCAGAGTCAATGCTCGGAATTTATGTTATGGCATTTGCTGTTCTCGCGAATTTCCTTGTAAGCCGCTATCTTTTTTATGTTGCAAAGAAATCCGACTCCGTATCCTTAAGAGCTGATGCCGAACATTTGCAGACGGATATTTTCTCTTCTCTGGGAGTTTTAGCAGGGTTAGTCTTGATTAAACTTACGGGATATACAATTCTTGACCCGATAATTGCAATTATAGTAGCTGTAATTATTTTAAAAGCCGGTTTTTTAATCTCAAAAGAAACGCTTAATAATCTTCTGGACGGTTCAATTTCCACGGAAGATATAGAAAAAATTGAAACAGTTTTAAAGAATAATACCGTAATCAAAGGCTATAAGAATATCAAAGGGCGTAAATCCGGCCAATATAAGGAAATCGAACTGACTATTTTATTTAATCCGGATATGAAAATAAGCTGCTGCCATAATATCTGTGACCAGATAGAAAACGATATTAAGTCGGAACTTGGAAATGTAACAACTACAATACATGCTGAACCGATATAACAAATTTTCCAGGCGGACAAAATTTCCCGCCTTGCTGGCGAGGATAGAATCTCAATACGAAACGTAAGTTGAATATTAGAAATTCTTGGGTTAATGTTGGGCAGGCATGTCTGATCTACCAATCTTCAATTATCACCCACCCCACCCCTCAAAAGGGAGGGAGCTGACGCCAAGCACAGAGCATCCCTTCCCTGTTGAGGGAAGGTTAGGATGGGTGCTTTCCCGCAAGTATCGTAGGGTAGACTTTATACTTGCCCAACAATAACTTATTATTTATATTATCTAAACATACTGCTTTTTTAAAATTCACTTTATAATTTTTTATTTGTCTGTATTGACTGCCCCCTCACCGCATCCGTAGTTTTCGGCACGGCCTCAAACACGGCTGCTCCTCTCCCGTAGGGAGAGGGAAGTGTACTTTCTGTTTTTTGTTTTACGGGACAGCAGTGCACAGCAACAGAGTTTTATATCGGGAAAATTGCAGGACAAACTCTATACTATTAATATTTTATACATTTGCACAAATTTTAGTGATTGGAAAATATATTGATGCTTTCAATAAAAACACATGTTACAATGTATGAGGCGAATGGTGTGTGTGGGGGGGGGAGAATCCCCAAGTGTATAACTAAAAAGTTTAGCTATGGAATTACTTCTATTAAAGTTTTAAATAATATAACTTTTACTTATGAAGTATCAAATTCTAATTAACAGTGGTATTAAAAGACTGCGTAAAGCAAAGGCATTAACGCAAGATAAATTTGCTGAAAAAGTTGGTATTTCCACTGAAGCTTTAAGAAATATTGAATATAATAAATATGCTCCTAAAGCGGATACCATCGACAACATTTGCAAGGCTTTTAACATAACCCCGTTTGATTTACTTTTGCCGGACATAAACCAAGATAAAAATTTGATAGACGAAATTGTCTGCAAATTGAAACTTGCAGACAATGACAAACTAAAGCGCATTAGCCAGATTATTGATTTAATTAAATAATTTCTCAAATCTTTGCATTGCTTCTATTGTGTTTTCTTTTGATCCAAAGGATGTAAGACGGAAATATCCTTCTCCGTTCTTGCCAAATCCGGCGCCCGGCGTGCCTACAATTTGAGCATTATTCAAAAGATAATCAAAAAATTCCCAAGATTTCATATCATTCGGACATTTTAACCAGATGTAAGGCGAATGCTTGCCGCCTACATGCCAGATATTACATCTTGTTAATGTTTCAGAAATTATTTTTGCATTTTCTTTGTAATAATTAATATTTTCTTTTATTTCTTTTTGTCCTTCCTCGGTAAACACGGCTTCTGCACCGCGCTGGATAATATAAGGAACACCGTTAAACTTGGTAGTCTGGCGTCTTAGCCACATTTTATTAAGCTTGCCTAAAGCTTTCGGAACAATTGTATACCCGCATCTTGTACCGGTAAATCCGGCTGTTTTAGAGAGCGAACAAAATTCAATTGCACAATCTTTAGCTCCTTCTATTTCATATATGCTTCTTGGAAGAGTTTCGTCGGAGACAAAACACTCATAAGCCGCGTCAAATAAGATTACAGCCTGTTTTTCCAGCGCAAAATCGACCCATTTCTTGAGCTGTTCTTTATTATACACAGCTCCTGTCGGATTATTTGGAGAGCAGATATAAATTATATCAGCATTTTCACCGGCAGGCATCGGAAGAAATCCGTTATCACCGTTAGCATCTGCAAAAATAACTTTTCTTCCGGCCATAACGTTTGTGTCAACATAAACCGGGTATACAGGATCCGGTACAAGCACTGTATTATCTTGCGCAAACAAATCTAAAATATTCCCGACATCGCTCTTTGCTCCGTCAGAGATAAATATTTCGTCTAATTCAAGTTCAACATTACGTTGTCTATAGTATCCCTGAACAGCTTCTCTTAAAAAATCATACCCTTGTTCGGGGCCGTAGCCTCTGAAAGTTGCTTGAACACCCATCTCATCAACTGCTTTATGAAGTGCTTCAATAACTTTTTTGCATAAAGGCAGAGTAACATCGCCAATACCTAATCTTATAACTTTTTTATCAGGATTTTTTGAAATAAAA
>CALVEE010000157.1 GCA_944326495.1 Candidatus Gastranaerophilales bacterium
TGTTTATGGTTGCTGGAATTCTTAAAGGATATACGGAGCCTGCTGATGATGAAATTAAAGCAAAACACTATGCGCTTATTCAGGATTTAGCTTCTGAATTCAAATCAAAGTACAATACGATTATCTGCAGAGAGCTTTTAGATTTACCTCCCGGTGCAGATTCACCTGTTCCGTCTAAAAGAACCGACGAATATTATCAAAAACGACCGTGCGAAGATTTTATCCGGACAGCTGGTGAAATTATTGAAGCTAAGCTTTTAAATTAGCGGAGCAAATACTTTATAGTATAGATAAACAGCCACAAGCATTAAAAGCCATCCGCTTATTTTCATCAAAGCATCAGAAAACCCTGCCATTTTTTTCAGGTTTTTAACGCTTGATGTAAACAGTCCTGCAATAATCAGGATTACTCCTTGTCCCAGAGCAAATAAAAACAGCATTATAACAGCAGCGGGAAGATTTTTCCCGATTGCCGCGAATGCCATAATCCCCGCTAAAATCGGAGTTGAACAGGGAGTTCCCGCCAGTGCAAAAGTTATTCCCAAAAGAATAGGGTATATAAAAAGCGAATTAGTTGAATTCTGCGGAATTGCTTTTATTATAACCGGCATGTCAAAATCGAGAATTCCGCTTATTTTAAGCCCCATAACCAGAAGCAGAGATGCCATAATAAGCGTAAAATATCCGCCCAGAGCCGAGGCAAAAACGCTTCCGGTAACTGCACAAATAATTCCGATTATTGAAAATACAATCGCTGTTCCGAATATAAAGAACAGAAGCTGGATAAACATTCTAAACGGAGTTTCCTTAGAGTATCCACCTACATATCCGATAATTAAAGGAAGCATTGCAAGCGAGCAGGGAGAAATTGATGCAATAATTCCTCCTGCAAAAGATGCCAGAAACATTAAGAACCAGATATGCGCCCCTGTTATTTCCGTTGAAAATATTTGTACAAGATTATCCATTGGTTATCTCTTTCAGATAGTTTTCTAAAATCTGCGGCTGCATGCTGCCTTCAATACGTCTTGTAACATTTCCCGTCTCGTCTTTAAAAACAGTTGTCGGAACAAGCTTAACCTCGTATTTCTTAATCATTTCACGCGTTTCATTATTCTTCTGCGTTACGTCAATTTTCTTTAAGCTGATATCTTTTGAGTATTTCGGGAAAACCTCATCAAATATTTTGTCCAACTCCTGACATTCATAACACATAGGAGATGAGAACTTGATAATTTCAGCACCCTGCGAGGCAATGGATGGCAATGTCGTGAGTTTGTCTCTTGTAAGCCCGAAATAAACCGCAAGAGGCACAATAAAAATTGCCAGAATGATAATAATGTTTCTGTTCATAATCTAACTCCTTTACATAGTCTACCATAGAATATTATGAAGTTACAGAATATAAAATTGATAAACAGGGCAATTTTTTGTATTTTCATGTTTTTATATATATGTAAGGAAGGTTTCTCATGGCAATTTCTGTTAATCCCGTGTCACAAGTTCAATACACCCATAATGCTCCGGTAAAATCTCCGGAAAAAAAAGACAGCAGAAAAAAGAGCATTTCTTCAAAAGTCGTTATGTCAACTCTTGCAGCAGCCGGGCTTGCAAGACTTGCGGCTGTTTGTCTTAAAAGTAAAAATAAAAAGAAACCTGATATTAAAAAGCTTACCGATAAAGTTATAAAAGTTAAGGATATGACACCGGAGGAAAAAGAAAAGTTTATCAAAGAACTTCAGGCAAAAACTGATAACCCGAATACGAAAGAGGAAATCAGAAAGCTTGTAGAAAGCGGTCAGTGGGATAATTTAGGGTAAAAGTAAATTTTTTTTACAAATACTAAAAAATTACAAGCAATTTTTTAGTATTTACTATACAATGTTATAATAGATTTAAGGACGGGCTTATGGTGGAAACTTTTGAAATCACAAATTATAATTTTTATTCAAGCCGTTTAGATATGGAGCTTATATCTAATATTGTAGATACTCTGAAAGAAATTCTTGAGGAGGATAAAAAGCAGGAGCAGCCTTTGTTTTTGAAGGTTGCGGATGATTTTATCCTGAATATTGCAAGAAAAGTAGTTCAGGAAAAGAAAAAAACTTTTCTAATCGGGATTACGGGTGAAAGCGCTTCCGGAAAAACGGTTTTTGTTGATAATACAATTGAAGCAGTTGTGAGGGACAAAAAAGAGGGTATATATACTGTAATAAGGCAGGACGATTATTATAAAGATACGTCTAAAGAACTTATTGAAGCGGGAAGTTATGATGCTTTGTTTAAAACAGGCTTTAGCTTTGATACACCTGATGTTATAGATTTACAATTAATGCGCGAGCATCTTTTAGGCTTGAAGCAGGGAAAGACGGTTGTTTCTCCTAAGTATGATTTTGTAACCTGTGTATCTGACCCGAATGGCGAGGTTAAGAAACCTGCTAAGGTTATTCTGACAGAAGGTTTGTATGTTTTAAATAAAGAAGTCCGTGACATTATGGATGTAAAGGTTTATGTGTTTACTCCGATAGAGGTTATAAAAGAGCGCTGGTATAAACGCGCGGTATCACGCGGTAAGACCGGTGAAGCTGCTGATTTACAGTTTAAAAATGTTAATGAAACTGCACAGCAGTACATAAGACCGACTTATGAAATTTCGGACTGCATAATAAACGGCATGGTTGATAAGGATTATATTAAAGTTATTACGGAAAAAATAATGAGCCGGCTTGCGGAAATTTGCCCTTAAGAAGATTTATTGGAGGAGAACATGTTTGAATTAAAAGCGCAGATGTATTTTTCAGCGGCACATCACCTGCTTAATTATGACGGCGAATGCGAGAACCAGCACGGACATAACTGGCTGGTTGAAGCGTATGTCAGGGGTGAGAATTTAGATAAAAGTAATATTCTTGTAGATTATAAAGTCTTAAAACGTGAAATGAAAGCGGTTTTGGATTTATTAGACCATAAGGATCTGAACGAACTCCCATATTTTAAAGGCGAAAGCCCTTCGAGCGAAATAATTTCCATGTTTATTTATAATAAATTAAAAGAAAAAATCGTTCAGATTTCGAAAGTTTCTGTCTGGGAAACTGCAACATCTTGCGCAAGTTATTTTGAGGAATAGAAGTTCCGGTGGGAAAAGTGAATACAAAGTATTTGCTTTAATGGTTACATAATCTTATAGTATATGTTATTATATAAAAGATGAATAGTGATAAAATTTATACCATAGAAGAAATAAGAAAAATTCTTCAAGATAGTAAGAGTTATATTGAAGAAAAATATTTTGTAGATAAATTTTTTCTATTTGGTTCTTATGCAAAAAATCAACAGACATCAAACAGTGATATAGACTTGCTTGTAAGTTTTAGTAAGCCGGTTGATATGTTTGAATTTATGGATTTGGAAGAATATCTGACAATGCTTTTTAATAAGAAGATTGATTTAGGAACATTAAATAGCTTGAAGAAATTTATTAAAGATAAGATTTTAAAGGAAGCAATTGTTTTATGAAAGACAAGGAACCTATATTTTTTTTAAAAGATATAGAAAACTCACTCAATAAAATTTTTAAATATACAAATGATATAGACTTCAATAAATTTATATCAAACGATATGGTAAAAGATGCTGTGGAGAGGAATTTTGAGGTTATAGGTGAAGCTGTAAAGAATTTGCCGCATGATTTTAGAGATAAATATCCGCATATTCCTTTTAAACAAATTGCAGGTATGAGAGATAAGTTAATTCATGATTATTTTGGTGTAGACTACGAAATAATATGGAAAACAATCAAAGATAAACTGCCGGTATTTTATAATGATATAAAGACTCTTATTGATAATATAGAAAAATATTAAAAAGCAAGTAAAGATAGAAGAGGAGGAAATTTGGATTTAATACAGTCAATATTAATGGGAATAGTGCAGGGTTTGAGTGAATTTTTGCCAATTTCAAGTTCAGCTCACCTTGTGTTTACTTCTAATTTTTACAAAGTTTTTAAGGGAGTAGAAATTGTTCAGGAATCTAATCAGGAAATTTTTCTTGATATAATGCTCCATCTTGGTACTTTAATTGCGGTTTTAATCTATTTTAGGAAAGAAATTCTGGAGATATTGAAAGCTTTGTATCTTGGATTAAAGAATAAAGATTATTCTTCAAGAGATTTTAAACTCGGGGTTTATATAATCCTTGGTACTATAATTACTGTTTTAATTGCTTATCCGCTTAACGAAGTGGCAGGCGGGCTCGTGTTTCAGCCTTCTATTGTCGGCATGCTTCTTGTGGGTACCGGTATTTTACTGCTATTTAGCGAGTATTGGGCGAAAAAACATACTGACAAAAAAGATATTTCAATAAAAAGTTCTATTCTCATTGCAATAGCGCAGGGTTTAGCGGCTCTTCCCGGATTTTCGCGCTCTGGCTTAACTATTTCAACAGGGCTTTTGAGCGGTATGGACAGGACTGTTGCTGCAAGATATTCATTCTTGTTAAGTATTCCGATAATCCTTGGCGCTTCTATGGTTTATCCGTTAGTAAAGATTGATTTTCATGAGATTATTGCATATAACTGGACTGCAATTATTGCAGGAACCGTTGTTTCCGGAATTGTCGGATATGTTTGTATCAAGTATTTCTTGAAATTCGTATCCAGATTTTCTCTTGCGGTTTTTGGATACTATTGTCTGGCTGCAGGTCTGGCTACTGCAATATTTTTTATGGGGAGATAGTTTATGAATGAATATATAGAACACACATTATTAAAAGCTGATGCAACAAAAAAAGAGGTTGAAAATCTGCTCGAAGAAGCCGTTAAATACAAGTTTTTAGGTGTTTGCGTAAACCCATGCAATGTCGCTTTTGCAAGGCAGTATCTAAATGAAACCGAAGAAAATTCGGTTAAGGTTGTGACTGTTATTGGGTTCCCGCTGGGGCAAAATAGTCCGGAAATAAAAATGCTTGAAACGATTGATGCAGTAAAAAACGGGGCTGATGAAATAGATATGGTTTTGAATATAGGGCGTTTGAAAGACTGTGATGATGATTATATTGTTGATGAGATATCCAAAGTAAAAACAGCTTGTCAGGGGAAAAACTTAAAAGTCATCTTAGAAACGGATTTGCTTACAAAAGAGGAGATAAAAAAGGCTTGTGAATTGTGTATTAAAGCTGGTGCTGATTTTGTAAAAACTTCAACCGGTTTTGTAAAGAACGGTGTCGGCGCTCAAGTTGAGGATGTAAAACTTATGTACGATACCGTAAAAGATGCGGGATTAAAAGTTAAAGCTTCCGGCGGAATAAGAGACAGAGAAACTGCAGAAAAGATGATAGAGGCCGGGGCATCAAGGCTTGGAACAAGTTCAGGGGTCAAGATAGTAAGTTAATAAAAAAGAATAAAGCAGCTCATAAGCCGTGTTCTGTTCAGGAGACTATGCTCCCTGATAATCATCTGTCTGGTATTAGGATTACTCCTAATCTCTAGCGATTTTTTAAGGCTTGGCGGACACCTCAAGCGCCTTGTTCAATCTTGCATCCGGCCGGGGTTTAGCTAGCCGGTACCTTCCGATACCGCTGGTGAAGCTCTTAACTCACCGTTGCACCATCGCTCCTGCCTTTAGCCAAGGTGGTTAGCAGTATATTTCCTGTGCCACTTTCCGCCAGCTCACGCTGCCCGGAGTTTCTCCGGCGGCCTGTCCTCGGATGCACGGACTTTCCTCACCCCGAAGGGCGCGATTATCCGGCTGCTTTATTCTATTGTTGATTATAACATAATTTTTCAACATCTAAAACGGTTTTTAGTTTTAGAGCATAGATATCCGGCTTATTCAGAGAAGCGAGCTTAACAGCATCTTTTTCTGTCGTAACTATTATGCCTTCAATATTTTGGATATCTTCTTTTGTATATTGGTGATGGTCGTCGAAAGTGATTTTATCTTTTATTTTGTAATCCTTTTCTAAAAATTTATAAAACTGCTCCGGCTGGCCGATTGCACAAAGTGCAGTAATTTCTGCCCCTTTGTCCAGATGTTCGCCTGATATGATATTATATACATAATCCGGCTCGATTTTGCATAGCATAACTCTCCCTCGCCCTTCGGGAGAGGGTTGGGGTGAGGGGGCTGTCTTTCCAAAAACTTTTTTTTCAAGAATTTTGGCTAATTTTTCTGCTCTTGTATGGTCAACATTTTTGCTTACAATTAACAATCTATCAATACGCTTAAAGCCTTCCGTCCCTTCCCTTAGAGGCCCTGCAGGAAGCAGGTTTTCATTTCCGAACATTTTTTCCGAGTCAACAAGCACAATATCTAAATCCCGATGCATTTTTCTATGTTGAAAAGCATCATCTAAAATAATCTTTGTAACACCAAGATTTTCAACAGCATATTTCGCAGCTTTAAAACGGTTAGCGCAAGTTAGAACCGCACACATGTTCAGGTTCACTGCAAACCAGTACGGCTCATCTCCGGCCATATCAGCCTTATAAAATAAATTAATTCCATCAGAAATTACATTTACTTTTTTATTATTTAGCTTCCCGCCGTAACCGCGCGATATTATTGCAACTTTTTCTCCTTTTTCAACAAAATATTTTGCAATTTCCGCCGTAACAGGTGTTTTCCCGACTCCGCCTGTCGTAAAATTGCCTACAGAAATAACATAAGCATTAACTCTTTTAGGTCTTAAAATATTTTTGTCATACAAAAAATTTTTTAATCTGCTTCCAATCCCGTAAAAAAACGAACAAAATTTAAGCAGACTAAATAATGCCCCTTCTGGTTCTTTTGTATAATGGAGTTTTGTTATTTCTGTTTTAATATTCAATAGTTCATCCTCCGGACTTGTAAATTCCTAAAAATAGTTTATAATAAAAATACAGGCAAGGGTGACGCGAACACCCCCACCTGCAGCCCTACATAAATAGAGCTTTTAGTGTGAGAACTAATGCTAGCAATAACATTAGTTCTATTTCGTTGATTTTAACTATCATTTTAACCTCCTTTCCTGATAGTTAAAATGTTTTGTTAAAATCTTTAGCCTGTATTCTTTTTTGTAATGTGCAGTTTTATAGACTTGTAAATTCTTCAAAATAGTTTATAATGAGAATACAGGCAAGGGCGGCGCAAACGCCCTCACCCGCAGCCCTAAAATAAGGACAGGATGTAAAGAACTATTGATATTATAATCAGTAGTTCTTTTTCGCTGATTTCTACATTCATTTAACCTCCTTTCTGTAAAAAAGTCAGCGAATGGTTGTAAAAATCTTTAGCCTGTATTCTTTTTTTAATGTACCTCTTTTAGACTTCTAAATTCCTAAACATAGTTTATAATAAAAATACAGGCAAGGGTGACGCGAACACCCCCACCTGCAGCCCTACATAAATAG
>CALVEE010000158.1 GCA_944326495.1 Candidatus Gastranaerophilales bacterium
GAATTTGTTGTTCTTGTAGGCTCTTCAGGGTGCGGGAAATCAACTATTTTAAGATTGATTGCCGGATTAGAAGAGATTACCTCTGGTGAAATCCTGATTGATGATAGAGTAGTAAATAATGTTCATCCGAAGGATAGAGATATCGCTTTTGTATTTCAGAGTTATGCGCTTTACCCGCATATGAGTGTGTTTGACAATATTGCTTTCGGCTTGAAGATGAGAAAGTTTGACAAAAAAGTTATCAAAGATAAAGTTCTTGAGGTTGCAAAAGCTTTAAATCTGGAAGATTTGCTTGATAGAAAACCAAAGCAGCTTTCAGGCGGCCAGCGGCAGAGGGTTGCACTGGGAAGAGCAATTGTAAGAAATCCGAGGGTGTTTCTTATGGATGAGCCGTTATCAAATTTGGATGCTAATTTAAGGGTTCATATGCGCTCTGAAATAAAAAGGCTTCATAATAAATTAAAAACAACTTTTATTTATGTAACACATGACCAGACAGAAGCTTTAACAATGGGAGATAGAATTGTAATTTTAGATAAGGGCAGAATTCAGCAGGCTGATACGCCTGAAGTTATATACAATAAGCCCTGTAATAAGTTTGTAGCCGGATTTATCGGGCAAATGAATTTTATTGATGCAGATATCCATAATCAATGTTTTGAAATAGAAGGACATAGATTTAAGACAGATAAAAATATTTCAGGAAGTGTAAGCATAGGAATTAGGGCAGAAAAAATGACATCCGGCGACAGTATAATATCTGTTAACCCTGAAATTATAGAGATGACCGGCAGTGAGAGAATTGTTTATTTTTCATTGAATAATTGCAGATGTTGCGCTAAAATTCCTTTAGATTATAAAATAGGGGAAAGTATTGATTTAAAAATTTCGGTTAACGATATGTATTTTTTTGATAAGAAGAGCGGAGATGTAATTTAGTATGAAAAAGTATAGAGTTTATATATTTGCGTTTTTACTACTGGCAGGTCTTCTGGTATCTGTTTGTTTTATTCCGATAAATGCTTCAAAATTAATTCCGGAAGTTGAAGCGCAGGTTAGTAAAGATTTAGGGATACAGATACATATTGAAAAACTTATATTGCGTTTCGGCCCTTCGCTAAAGCTTAAGGCGCCTGTTATGCATATGATGTACAGCGACGGGCAAAAATTTGCGCAGTTTGATAATGTAAGGTTTGTTATACCGTGGTCTGTAATTATAAAGAAAGATAATGTTATTTTAAAACGCATTTATGCAGACAAGTTTATTGTAAAAGTGAATTCCGATGATGAATATCTGCAGGCTCTTATAGACAAGCTTAAAGGGAAAGATTTTAACGAGACACCGGATGTAGCATTTAAATCCTATAGTATTTCCTATTATGACAAAACTGTTGATAAGATATTAAAGCTTTCCGGATCATATCTGGATATCGCTAAAATACCTAATTATAAAAATTTGAAGTTTAAATCTATCGGCGAATTTTTTATTAATGATAAAAAATATCTGACTTATGATATATCAGTCGTCCCAAATATAGAAATTCCTAAAAATACAAAAAAATCTTTTGATACAGATGAATTCTTAAAACAAATGGAAATTTTAGATTTTCATTCTGATATTATGGCTGATTTAAAGCTTTATAACAATATAAATGGCGAGACCCAGATATCGGGGCTTGTAAATGTTGATAATATATCTGTACTTGATCCGGAGAAGAAAAATCCTAAGAGTTTTATTTATCTAACATTTTTAGGCGATAAAATAGGCGTTTTATCAAATATTTATGCTTCAAGCGATAAAAAAGTCTACGTTGACGGGGTTATTAACAATTCTAAAAAGCCGGGAGTCGATTTAAAGGTAAAGACTGATGAGATAAAACTTTCTGATCTGCATAAGAAAATAAAACTGCTGGCAGACTGTTCTAAATACAAAGGAATAGACTCTCTTAGCGGGACATTAAAAGCTGACTTCAGTATAAAAGGTGACGTTAGTAAAATTAAATCATCTGGCTATATGAAGATTTCTGACGCGGCAGTAAAGGCAAACGGACTTGATATTAACAAAATTTCTGCTGATATTGATTTTTCTAATAATGTCATAAATATTACCAATGCTGTCGGATACGTGAATAATGCGCCTATTATGGTTAAGGGCAAAATTGATAAAAATATTGATATAGAAATGCTTATGAATAAAGTTGAACTTAAGCATCTGTGTCCGGCATCTTTCGGTGTTAAAGGCGGAATAGCTTCGCTGGTTGCATCTATTTCCGGGACTTTTGATAACATTGTTCATAAAGAAAATCTTCAAATCGATAATTTTAAAGCCGTAAATAATAAATGTAATATAGCTTTTTCAAACCTTAAAATAGATACAAATAAAAACAACATAGCATATATAAACAATTTAACAGTACAAAATGATAAGACCGAAAGAATAAAACTTCCGCTTCTCAAGCTTTATATAGAAAGAGATTCTATAAAAATCCCTGATACTAACATATTTATGCCTAATTCAAAATTAACAGCAAGAGCAGAATTTATGAACTACAACACTAAAGAGTTGTCGTTTAGTACAAATTTAAACGGGTTTATTAATTCAAGAGATATTAAGGGGGTAAAAGGGAATTATGCATCATATCCTGTAATGCTTACGATAAACGGAAACAGGGACGTACAGAACATTATAGGACAGCTTTTAATGGAAAAAGCAGCCGTGTTAGATGAACCGGCTGTAATCAATCTTGTCTCTAAAATTGAAAATGATGTATTAAAAATAGAGGATTTAAGTATATCTTCATTTAACGGCAAATTCTCTCCGGATTATAAATCAAATCTTAGGGGACAAAAGAGAATTTTAGTATCAGGAAATATTGAAAATCTTAAAGAGCCGGAACTTAAGAATATAAGAGTCTTTATTCCGCAAATGCTTAATGTTACGCTTATGGATACTATTGCACAGTTAAAAGGTGATGTATTTGTCAATGGTAAACCTACACAGCCTGATATTGTCGGGCAAATCAGCGTACAAAATCTTATAAATCAGTTTTTACAGCTTAGTATAAACAACATGATTATAGATTTTAATAAAAATGTTGCAGTGGTTAATGCTCCGCTTGTAAAAATAGCAGATTCTTCAATGGGAATTAATTCTACTGTCTCTACTAATATTTCAAAAGAATTATTTGTTAAAAATGTTAATATAAAATCTAAGTATTTTAATGCGGATACATATTTGATGTATAAAGACAGCCCGCTTTCAAAACTGCTTCCGGTAACTATAAAAAGCGGAAAGTTTTATGCAGAAAAAGCTCTTGTAAGCATATACAATTCTCCGCTTCATATGTCGGCGCTTACTTCTGATTTTAAACTGCAGAATAATAAGCTGCAAATAAGCAATATTTCTTCAGAAATGTTTAATGGTAAATTAGCAGGCTCTGTTGATTTCAACCTGAAAGATGAACAGTTCAATTCTAAAATTCAGGCACGCGGAGTCAGCGCTGCTCCGATTTTTGATGTTATTTCTATAAAGAAAGATACTGTAAGCGGAGTAATGGACTTTGATTCAAATATAAGCGGAAATCTTACTTCTAAGCAGTCTCTTAACGGTGATATTAAATTCATTGTACACAATGGAAGAATGGGGACATTAGGCAAATTAGAGCATCTTTTATATGCGCAGAATGTTATTGCGGACAATATGTTAAGAACTTCGTTAAGTATTGTGACAAAAGCAATTACGCTCAAGGATACGGGTTTATTTAAATATTTAAGGGGCGATATTGAACTTTCCGAGGGTATAGCTCATGTAAAAATGCTTCAATCACAGGGGCCTCTTATGAGTTTGTTTATTAAGGGGTTGTATAACCCGACAACTGACTATGCAAAACTTGTAGTATTAGGCAGACTTTCTGATGAGGTTGTATCGGGTCTGGGTGCTTTCGGGGATTTTTCCTGGAATAAGCTTCTCGTTATGCTCACGGGAGAGGATAGTAAGTACAATATTGTTCCGGAGGATTTTGAAAAACTACCGCAGCTTCCTATGAAAAATACAAAAGAATTCAGAAGCATTATCAATGGTATAGTTGATAAACCAAGCTCGGTAATATTATTTAACTGGATTTCGTATTCAGAGAAGTCTTACAGGCAGAAGGATGTGCCGATGACAGATGTTAAAGTCCCTGAATTTATTGAATCAATGCCTTATTAGGCGCATGATTTAATATAATACATTTATATGATTATCAATTATTGTTTTTTATCTTAGTGTTAACTATAATATTAAGTATGGATTTATTACAGTCTGGACAGAAGTTGAGTTTGTGTTTCCAGAAAGAGAGCAATCTGGTAGAGATAACCTGTACTATCGCGCAGGTGCTGGATGATCGTCTGGTAATTGAGCTGCCGCCATACTTTATGCGGTATGTCGAATATCTTGAAGTCGGAAGAAGGCTTACGGTAAAGGTGTTTTCTAAGCTGGGTACTATAGATTTTAATACCGTTGTAATTACTTCTCCTCTTGAGGAAAGTTTTTCTGTCGAGCTTGATTACAATGCGATGAAGCTTACTCCGGGGAAAGATATTCCATTTATTAATGCAATAGAACTTATGAACATAAAGTCAAAAGATGTTGAGATGACTGTAAAAACTTTTGAGATTTCAACTGAATATATAAAGTTTTATAGCGATAAAGCGTTAAATATTGGTGAAATCTTTGATAGTGAGTTACTTTTACCTAAAAATTATGGTACAATAACTTTTAGAATTACATTGACAGAAGTTGATCCTGTTTATGATAATGAATACACAGCGGTTTATTCATCAATGTCTGAAAATGACAGACAGTCGCTTCTGTATTATATGTATTTATATAGTAATAATTCTGACTAGGAAAGAAAATGAAAAAATTAATGGACAACAATACAAAATCTCAAAATAAATCTAGAAATAAAATGTTTGATCAAATTGAAAGATGCCGTTTGGACTTACAGAAGGATCCTTCAAATCCGGCATTGCATGTTAGATTAGGAGATTTATACCTAAAATGGCATTTGGATATTTTTAATGCTTGTCAATATATTGATGAGGCGATTACTGAATATCAGCTTGCTATGGAGTCTTTAATAGATTCTTACGAAATTTACTATAAGCTTGGAGTTGCTTTTTATTATAAAGGTGAGCTTGATAAGGCTATTAACTATTTAACATTAGCACTTGAAAAGAAAAATAATTATTATGAAGCGTATTATATGTTAGCTGAAACATTTGTTAAAAAAGCTCATTTTACTGATGCTATTGATGCTGCAGAAGGCGCTATTGTTTGTTCTAAACTTCACTCATCAAGCGCACACTTTTTACTATATAAGCTGTTTGAAGCTTCGTCATTTAAAAATATCAGGACTAAGTTAAGAGCTTTTTATGAAAAATTTATGTCAATGGTCCTTATACCATTCGATAAAACTGCTAGAGAAAATATTGTAAAGAATATATTTTATCTGCGTTTTTTACCTTTATTTTTGAAAGGTTTTTATGCAATACAAATGAAAGACTTTGCAAAAGCTATTGAATTGTATAAAGAAGCTATAGAAACAGCTCCGGGCTTTGCTCCGTTGTATTGTGTACTAGGCGATATTTACCTCTCAACAGGTTATTTTGAAGATGCTATAACT
>CALVEE010000159.1 GCA_944326495.1 Candidatus Gastranaerophilales bacterium
GACAATGTTTGATTACAATTCCGCAAGAGCAACTTTAGAAAAAGTTATAGGCAAAAACCTCGCAAGCGGTGAAGTTAGCCTTGAAACAGATAAACACAAAAATCAAAAAGCGAAGCATAAACCAAAAAAGAATTCTTAATATATTTAGTGTATTGTTTCTAATCGGAATATCCTATATAATAATTAAAAATAGGAGAAAAAAAATGCTTCCGATTATAACAGAAGATATGTCTGCAGAGATTTTTTCCGAGGCTTTTCAAGATGTTCAAGCCTGGAGAAAAAATATGGTACAATATCTCAAAGAAGAAAATCCGGAAATTAATTCCGCAATATTAGAAGTCGCTAAACATGACGAAAGTATCGATTTGAAAGCAGTAGCATTAGGTGCATATCTTGCATACAGGCTGCTTGAAGTTGCTAACGAAAACGAAAATTTATCAATAGAAGAATAAAGTTTTAATTATAAAGAAGAAGAAAAAGATTTATCAATATCAATGCAATGTTAAGTTTTGATAAATCTTTTTTATTTTCTAGCAAATTTTATTTTTATGAGTTTTAAACTCAGTACAAACAAGAAAGGAAAAAAGACAATGCAAATTTCAAAAGTATCATTAATGAATTTTCAAGCAAAGAAAGTTACCCCAAAGCAAGTAAAAAAGGCAGTGAATCCAATGGAAGAATTTATACATAATGAAAAAGGTATGTATGAATTTTATCCTCCAAGAGCGTCTATAGAAAAGACAGAAACTAAAAATGTTGATAGTTATGCAAAACAATATGCAGAAAACAGAGAAGTAATGCATAATATGCCAAAACCGGAAAAGAAAAATCTTGAGAAAGATTATTTTACACCTTTTGCTCCAATAAGAAAAAAATAATAGTATTATAAGGCATCCAAATAGGATGCCTTTTTTACAGGCAGGCTATTGAAAATTTTTATTTCCGGGGAAAAATAAAATATAAAGGAGGAGTAAAATGTTAAATATACTTCTTAAATGGGTTGTTTATGCTCTATTAATAGTTTTTGTATCCTGGATTGTTCCGGGAATCGAAGTTGACAATTTTGTCAGTGCAATGCTTGTATGCATTATTCTTGCATTGATTAATACATTTATAAAACCTCTGATACAGCTTATTACACTTCCGGTGACAGTTCTGACTTTAGGTTTATTCAGTCTGGTTATTAATGCATTAATGCTTATGCTTGCAGGCTGGATTGCCCCGGGATTTGAAGTTGAAGGCTTTTTGAGTGCTCTAATAGGCTCAATTTTACTTTCTCTATTTGCTTTAGCGGTAAGCAGAATATAAACATTTTTAACATACTCGTGATATAATTTTTATTATGAGGAAATTGCTTTATTCATTATTGTTATTAGTATTAATGAATTCTGCAGTATTTGCTGCAGATAATATACAAAAAGTTTATTTAAATGAAGCAATTCAGGCTGCTTTAAAAAATAATATAGATTTGCAGGCAGCAGGTATCAATGTAAATATTGCAAAAAATAATATAAAAGCAGCAAACAGGTTTCAAAATCCTTCTTTTGATGCGTTTTATTTTATGGGTGCAGCAGGAAATAGTGAGCCTAAACAGCTTGGATTTAGCGAAAATATAGAGATTGCCAAAAGAAAAGCCCGGAAAAATCTTGCAGAATCTAATCTTAAACTGGCAGAAAAGAATTTGGATTATACAACTTTTGATTTAAAAATGGATGTGCGGGAAGCATATATAAATCTGGTTGCAGCAAAATCCATACTATATACTCTGGAACAGCAGAAAGAGCTGCAAGAAGAGCTGCTGGAGATTGCGAAGAACCGTGTAAAAGCCCATAATGCGCCGGATATAGATTCTATACAAGCTGAAATTGCGCTTAATCAATTAATAACACAGGTAAATACCGCAAAAGTTAATGTAAATAGTGCGCTTGCGAATTTTAATAAAGTTATTAACGCACCGAATAATATTATTTATGATAGTATGGATAAGATTTTTTCAGAAGAAAATAATTTTAAAGAAATGCTTACACCTCCGCCGGATTACAAATTTCCTGAATTTGAAGAAATTGTGCAAAAAGCTTTGGAAAACAGATTTGATATAAAAATAAGCAAACAGGAAATTGATATAGCAGAAAAGAATATAACAGTAGTTGCAAGACAAAGAATTCCGGATTTGCAATTGACAGGGGGGTATGCATATATGAATGCAAAGTATGCGGATAACGGAAATTTCAACAATGGCGCTTATGCCGGAGCAAGTCTTGTAAATATACCGCTTTTCTACAACTACTCGCCTGAAATTCAAAATGCAGCATTAAAGCTTAAGCAGGCTGAATTAAAATATGAGTCTGTTAAAAATAAAGCAATAAAAGATGTAAGCGCTGCGTACGAAAGATTTTTAACAGCAGCTGATAACTTAAACCACTATGAATCAAAAATCGTTAAAGGTTCGGAACAATTAATCGAAACCTCGAAAGACAGCTATGAAGCCGGAAAATCCGATATTACATCGCTCATTGTTATGAAGCAGTCATATAAATCAATTATAATCGGTTATTCGCAGGCATTAGCCGAATATTATAACAGCTGGACAAATTTCTTAAGAGAAGTTAATGACGAAGAATTTGACCTGCCGGAAGACTTATAAAATATGGGAGAATAATAATGGAATTTTATGAGGCTATCGAAAAGCGCAGAACTGTTAGAGATTTTGAAGATAAACCAATTGAGCCTGAAATTATAATGAGAATACTTGGAGCAGGTTTAAAAGCTCCAACAAACAATCATCTAAGAGAATGGGAATTTGTTGTTAATGATAAAAAAGAACGCTTAAGAGTTCTGAATTTAGTAGACATGACAAGTTATGAAGAATGCGAAAAAATGATGGATGGTTTCGGGATGACTGATACTGACCAGAGAGGAATGTATCATATTGCTATGCCCAAACAATTTTCTATGCTTTATAATTCCGGCTGTCTGATTTTACCATTTTTCAAAATAAGAGAACCTTTAATGCATCCGACTTGTTTAAGTTCCCTGAACGAGTTTGCATCAATCTGGTGCTGTATTGAAAATATTCTTCTGGCTGCAGCCTCGGAAGGAATATTAGGCGTAACAAGAATTCCTATGACAGAAGAACTGGAACATATTAAGAAAACCGTAAACCATCCTGACAATTACGCTATGCCTTGCTATATTGCACTTGGTTATCCGCAAAAAGGTGCTAAATTACCGGTTCAAAAGGTTATTAAAGTAGAAGATAAAATACACATTGGGAAATGGTAGATGTGTATATATTATTGTCGGATTTGTAAATCCGACCTACAAACTTTTACCCGAGACGGATTTGAAACAGGCTATTTATGTAGAACCCGGAAAAACAACCCGCGTTGAATTTCCGCTCAAAAGTACTGTTGGCAATATCTCCGGCAAACTGCTTATTGAGGACGATTTTGAAAGAAAAATGCCCGTAAATGATTTTATAGTAAGTTTATTTGAATTTGCAGAGTTTCAAAATCTGAACCTGATTTATAAAAGTTATTAAAATTAAAATATTTATGAGTAAGCCTTACACTGCTGTCTGACGGAATTAAAGTTTTAAATAAATTTTTTTATTATATAATATTTTGCATAAGGAGTATATTATGAAATTATCAAAAGTTGGTGGCAGAGATGAAATTTATGTGCCGCTTGAAAATCTTATTGAATTACATCAGAAAAAAGGAACTTCCAGAGAAATAATAAAGCGGGATTATGGGCAAACAGGCATTGATATTTTTAACGGCAAGAAAAGCGGTTGTCTTGTTAATGATAAGAATTATCTTAAAGATGATAGCTTTATGAATAAAATAAAAATATTTTTGGGAATAGATAAACCTAAATATAATTACGAAAGCGGGGATTCTCTCCAAGAAATCATGATGAAATACCTTCTGAATAACGAAACTATTAACGCCAGCCAAATTCAGAATATTTTTGGAAAAAAGGGGTTTGAAGTCCTTGAGGTTTTTAAAGTTATGGGATATGTAAGTAAATAAAATATACAAAAAAAGAGCCTTCCGGCTCTTAATTAAAAATGCGCTTGGAGGGATTCGAACCCCCGACCTTTTGGTTCGTAGCCAAACGCTCTATCCAACTGGGCTACAAGCGCTCACTCAATTACTATACCAATAATATAAAAATTTTTCAAGCTAAAAAGTAAATTTTCATTAACTTTCTATTGTATAGAAAACTCATTTTTTATAAAATCGAAAAAGAGGAGCTATCACATTTTTTGAGGAGAAGGTATGAGAGAACCATTCAAAAGAAATCAGTATATGGATTATCGTAATGTTGTTCCGTTTATGGACTTATCCGGTTATATTGTTAAGCAGCCAATGGAATTTGAAAACCGACCGATGGCTCCGTTACAATTGCAGCTTATGAAAAAAAGGCTATCCAGAATGGTAAATTTGAGACGTCTGCAGTATTGTAAATTATGTGAGGAATATAGAAATGGAAGAAAGTAATTTTCTGGATATTGCAATAAAAGCGAAAGAAGCTTCTAAAAAAATTGCTGTAATCAGTGATGAAATTAAAAACAAAGCTCTAATTAACATTGCTGAAAACTTAGAAAAATATAAAGACAGGATTTTTGAAGCTAACAAAAATGATTTAGAATTCGCAAGAAATCTTGTTAATAAAGGCGAACTATCAGAGGCTGTTTTTAACAGATTAAAACTTGATGATAACAAAATGCGCGATATGATACAAGGCATACTGGATATATCAAAGCTTGAAAATCCTGTAGGAAAAGTTCTGCTAAAAAGACAGCTTGATGACGGGTTAATTCTTACAAAAATTTCATGCCCTATAGGTGTTTTAGGTATAATTTTTGAAGCCCGTCCTGATGTGATTTCCCAGATTTCGGCTCTTGCAATAAAATCTTCTAATGCTATTATCTTAAAAGGCGGAAAAGAAGCTGTTAATACTAATAAAGCAATCTTTAATATCATAAACAGCACACTGGAGAATACTTCCGGTTTCCCTAAAAATGTTATTTCGCAGGTTTTTACAAGAGATGATGTAAATTATATGCTCAAAATGGATAAGTATATTAATCTGATTATACCGCGCGGAGGTAATAATCTTGTTCAATTCATAAAAGAAAATACAAAAATTCCTGTTTTAGGACATGCAGATGGGATATGCCATATTTTTGCAGATAAAACTGCTGATTTAGAAAAAGCTAAAAAGATTATTATTGATGCAAAAACCCAGTATCCAAGTGCCTGCAATTCAGTTGAGACGCTATTAATTCACAGGGATTTTGGATATCCGGAAGAACTCTTGAAAGCTCTTGAGCAGGCAGAGATTACGCTAGTTCCTAACCCTGAAAGCTGGCATAGAGAGTATTCTGATAAAATCCTTGCATACAAATTTGTTAATTCTCTTGAAGAAGCTATTGAACATATAAATGAATATTCTTCGGGGCACACTGACGCAATTATTACAGAAGATAAAGATAGTGCGGAGATATTTTTGAATTGTGTTGATTCAGCAGGGGTTTATCATAATGCTTCAACACGATTTGCAGATGGTTTCAGATATGGTTTCGGAGCAGAGGTTGGAATTTCTACTAACAAAACCCATGCCAGAGGCCCTGTCGGGTTGGAAGGCTTAACTATATATAAATACACTCTTCAAGGACAGGGGGATATAGTTAAGGATTATGTTGACGGGAAAAAGCAATTTAAACATAAGGATTTATAAATGAAAATTGGTGTAATTGGTCTTGGATTAATCGGGGGTTCAATTTTTAAAAAAGGACAGACAGCAGGATATGATATGGTCGGAGTTTCACGTTCTGTAAAAGAACCGGGCGTAAGTGATGATTATAATACCCTGAAAGAGTGTAATTTAGTATTTGTTTGTACGCCGATGAACAAGACGATTTCTGTTTTAGATAAGCTGAATGATATATTACCTTCCGGAACAATAGTAAGTGATGTTTGTTCTCTAAAAGAGTTTGTTTGTAAAAAGAATTATAACTACAAATTTATTCCGTCTCACCCGATGGCAGGGACTGAAAAACAAGGCTGGGAAGCTTCTTTTGCGGAGCTGTTTGAAGGTGCAGTCTGGGCAGTTACGCCAAAAGAGGATACTGACATAAGAGATTTTGAACTCTTAAAAAAAGTTATTGAGAGTTTTGGGGCAAAAACAGTTATAACAACACCGAAAGAACACGACAGAGCTGTTGCTTTGATTTCGCATACTCCAATGCTTATTGCACAGGCACTATGTAAAAATATTGAAGATAATGAACTTGCTCAAAAGCTTGCTTCTTCCGGTTTTCGTGATACCACAAGGCTTGCGCTTTCAAATATTGAAATGGCAAATGATATGGTAGTTATGAACGAAACAAATATCAAAGATGTGCTTGATAAATTACAGGAAAACCTGGAGAAAATTTTGGACGGGAATTATAAAAAAGAGGCTGAAGATATCAAGGATTTCCGGAAAAAACTTTATGCTGATAAAGTTTCAAGATAAGATTTATTATAATCCAGAGTATCCTTTGAGGCTGCAATACTATATACAGGTTTTGATGCAAATATCCTCTTTGCAAGATTAGTAACATCATCTTTTGTAATATTGTCTATTTCATTATAAAGCTTATTGGCGTAATCTATACCGTATTTAGAATTCATCCCGTAACTGATAGAATTTAGTTTGCTTGCGGTGCCTTCATTTTCTATAAGACTTGCTTTAATAGCAAGTTTTGCATTCTCCAAATCCTTATCAGTAAAATTGCCTGCAATTAATTCACCAATCTGTCTTTTAAAACCATTTATAGATTTTTGAACATTGTCATAGCTTATCTCGCCGATATCTTTATTATCGGTTGTTGTTAAAATATTGCAGGATAATTCGCCTCTGTCTCCAAGTTTATCTATAGAAGAGTATACCGAATATGCAAGATGCTCTTTTTCTCTTAAAACATTAAATAACCCGATACTCGAGTTTGTTAGTATTGAATTAAGAATTTCAGCAGATACGGTTTCTTTTATAGTATTATCGCATTTAAACTTGTAAACCTGCATTATATCAGCTTGAGAATTGTTTGTTATTTGCTTAAGGACTACCGGATTATTGTTTTCTTTGTAAATGGCTGGCGTTTTAATATTATTTGGTTTTACAGGGTTTAACCTTTCAGCAGAAGATAAAATTTCATTCTTTACAAATTCAGCCGGATCTTGCGGAATATTTGCAGTTATTATTCCGCGGGAATTATTAAGCATAAAACTATGGAATGATTTTAAATCTTCAAGTGTAATACTATCAAGACTCGCAAGAATATCTTCTTCAGAGCTCTCATACTTATTGTTAGAGCTTTCCCAGTTGTAATACAATCTTTGTGCTGTATTCTGGCGTTTTAGAATATTATCTTTTACAATCTTTTTTGCCTTATCTAAATTTTCTTGTGTTAAATTCGGATTATATAAAAGCTTTTCAACACTTTCGAAAACCTTTTGTCTGTTATCAAATATACCGTTTGAACTAATCTTTAATCTGGAAGCCGTTAATCCTGCAGATAGATTAATACAGTTTTCTTCCTGAAATTTCTTCCACTCATTCTCATTCATCCCGTAAGCTCCCATATCATAAATTTCATTCATAAGCTCTATAACGCCGGGCTTTGCATTAGACGGGGTATCAATCAATAATGAAATATTATAATTTATATTTCTGTTCTTTGTCTCATATAGTCCTAACGCAAAGTTATTATTAAGTGTACAATCGTATACTTTTTGCATATTTACAGGCTCCCTTGACTTTGCCTTAAAACTTATATTTTCCTGCTTAGGGTGCACAAGAGTAACTGCCGCTTTATTGAGATTAAAATATTCTTTTAAAGCACGCGTTACGTCACGAGGCTCTAAAGAGTCCAGAATGCTTTCATACTGCGTAAAATATTCTAACTGTCTGTCAAGCACTGCCTTTCCAATACTGTCATTTACAAAAGAAGAGTATTCCAATGCATTTTCTCTATCTTTCTTAATCTTTAGCTTTAACCTCTCCAGAATTTTATCCGAAACCGGCTCAATTTCCGAAATAGCAGAAAAAGCCGCTCTTAAAGCTTCCTCACACCTGTTTTCAGATGTATTAAATGCTATATAAACCATTCTCGGGGTGTTTGGATTGGTGCTTATTTTTTCACTGTCTATAAAAGGATATGCATTAAACTCGCGTAAATTTTGGTTCAATTTACAATCCTGCGATTCAAGGTACACTTTTGCAGCGTCCAAGGCGACTTTTTCTTTTATATCAGAATTCTTAGGCCCTGCAAAACCTATTACAATATCGGTTGAAACCGCCTTATCATTTGTAAAATCCTTTCTCACGGTTTTATTTACAGGCTGCATTTTTTCTTCAAACCGTTTGCCGTGTGAGAGTTTAGAAGAATTAAAGTTTTTTGCAGCAAGCTTAATTGCTTCATCCGGATTTACATCACCTGTTATAACAAGAGTCATGTTATCAGGAGTATAATAGTTATCATAATAAGCTTTTACATCCTCTCTTGTAAGATTTTTTATCGTCTTAACACTTCCACCGACCATTTCATCAGCCGGATTTTTTATATTAAAAAGCGTCCTTACAGTCTGATCCATGGCAATTGTCTGCGGATTATCAAGAATCATGTTAATTTCAGAACAAACAGGAGCTTTTTCTTTAGCAATCATGTTATCTGCAAGCTTCAAATCCTCTGTCATAGCGGCTATAACCTGAATTTGTCTTTCTAAATCTCCTTTATTCAGCAGCGGAGTAGAATTTACATAATCCGTTATCGCATAATTAGTACTCGCATTTGCCCATCCACCAAGCTCATCAATCTTTTTAAAAGAATCACCTGTCTCAAGCTTGATATGTCCGTTATCTCCATTTGTTCCATTAAAAGCCATATGCTCTAAAAAATGACTTATGCCTTTTATATTAGCAGTTTCATTCATTGAGCCGACATTAACATAATTTTTCACAACAGCAGGCGAGCCTTCCATTGGCACGATATTAACTCTATAGCCGTTTGCAAGTTTGTAGCTGTGAACTTCAAGCCCGTTTTCCATCTTATAAACCCCGAGTTTATTATATTTCGCAGGTAATTTTACCTTAAAATCAGGGGTAACAGGGGTAATATGTGATATTTCGGCAATCTGCTGCTTATCCGCATTCGCTTTATATCCGTCATTTTTTTTATTAGTAACGGATTGAAAATAAACATTGCTGACACTATTGACCTTCATAACCATATTATATAAAAAACAAATCAGCCCGAAAAATTGCTAATTTGTAAAGAAAAATAACGAACGGGACTTTATAAAAAGCCTGTGAGAGGTCAAAAATTTTATTTAAAAATTGCTTTTATTCAAGTTTATTCCCTATCTTAGCCTTGTCTAGGATTTGCTCAATCACCTTTAAACTTTACAGTTTAGCCTTTCCTCCCCGGTTGGCATTAGTGTCCAAATAAAAACAGAAAGTACGTTTTCCTCTCCCGCAGGTCACACTGCTGTCCGTTAAAAAAAGAAATAAAAAGCAGGACACAGTAGAAATTTGCTCTTCCTTGTTTCAAAAAGTTGA
>CALVEE010000160.1 GCA_944326495.1 Candidatus Gastranaerophilales bacterium
ACTACAACAAGCAATTCCATCTGGCACCTCAAACTTACCGGAACAGCGAGACTGTTGAAGAAGGTAAAAAGCTTTCGATAGTTGCAAAATAATGGGGACTAATGTTATATTACAAAAAATAAGACAGAAAAAATTATCCCTCAACTGATTGAACCAGTGCTCTTGCAGCCTCGACAGCTTTTGTTCTCTTAATTTCATCCTCCCAAAAATCCGGAGCTGTAATATAAGGTTTGATAATCTTTCTTGCCCAGGAGCCGATTGCAATCCCCCAATAATTTATTCCGCAGAGTTTTGCGAGTTCTGCTGTTTTAGAATTAGTCCCCCCTGATAGAACTATGTGCACAGGGAGATTAGCGTTTTGTATAATCTCTGCCGTCGCAACCGCCTGCAATGTAGTTTTATAGCTGTCATCAGACCCGCTCATCGGTATCCCGTCTGCCTGAACGATTGTTGTATAAGGCTTGCGGTGAGCAATCATGTTTCTTATACGTTCTATGACCACTTTATTCCCGTAAATCTCTCTATCAATACAAATAGAAGCATATTTAGGATTACATTCATTTATCACATTCCACTTGTATTCCAAATCTTTTTTGTCATGCCCCATTATGTGAAGCTCAAGAATTTCAACTCCGTTTTCTACCATATAGGGAAGAATTTCTTTTACATTAACATCTTTTTCAAACATGGTAATTGCACCTGTCGGGCACTTTTTTGCGCAGGTTCCGCATCCGATACAACGTTTTTCATCAATCATAATTGAAGATAAAACCGCATCATTAGGACAATTCCTGTAACAGTTTCCGCATTTAATGCATACAGACTCTTTAATCCTTGCTTTTGTAATATGCGGATCGCCTTTTATACCTATACTCACACAGTAATGACAATCTTCTGCTCCAGCCGTAACCACTGCCAATTTTGCAGCTTCAAGGATTTCTTTTCTTGCAGAAATATCAAAATACTTACAGCCGGCCAGCGCATAAATATACACAAGCCGTTTTACACTTTCACAATCTTAATTCCCGGCACCGCAAACAAGCTTAAACATAAAAACTAAAACCCTATTGCATAATTAAAAATCTTCTTCTTAACAGAACGCTTAGCCAGAGCCTGTGTATCAACCGTAATTTCAGGAGTTTCAATTACCTGCCCCGCTCTTTGAAGCATATTATTCTGCTGCAAGGTTTTATCAACATTATTAAACGATTTCAGGCTGTCCAGCTTATTTTGAAGTTCTTCATTTTCATTATTCAAAATAATTGTCTGTCTGCTCAAGTCATTCAATTTCATTTCACAGGAGATAACAAAATAATAGCTTACAACTACAACGCTTATAAGCAGCCCTAATATGACACATAAAGTTTTATTAACTCTTTTAATTGCCATGTCTTTGACTAAATTCTCCTTTGGAAAGTACCCTTCTATTATACTATTAACAGCCAGATTTTGAACAGATTTGTCTACAAAAGATTTTTTAGTATTTTCTTCTTCTGTAATATACTCTTTTTTAGTTTCACCCGATATTTTTTTTATTAAGCTGTCTAAATTATTATCTCTCTTGCTGTTGATTTTTAAAGCCGAAACCAATGTCTATCACTCCTTACACCCAAAACTAAGGTTCCCGCCGTGCTTTTTTCTACCGAATTTTTCTAGCCACTCTTAACTTCGCACTCCTTGACGGCGGATTTTCTTTTATCTCCTCATCACCTGCCATAATAGGTTTTTTGTTTACTAACTCTATTCTTGGCGGCGGGCATTTGCAAATCATATCATTGCATCTGCACTTTGCGCTTTCATACCTGAATATTTGTTTAACTATCCTATCCTCCAGAGAATGAAAACTTATTACAGAAATTATACCACCAACATCGAGCAAATCCAATATATCATTAAGAACAATTTTTACATTTTTTAACTCATTGTTAACTTCTATCCGCACAGCCTGAAACACTCTTGTAGCAGGGTGTATATTAGTCTTAATATGAGGAGCCGCTTTGATAATAATATCAGCAAGCTCTTTCGTTGTTCTAACCGGCTCAATCCTTCGAGCTTCGACAACCTTTTTTGCAATACGTTTTGAAAATCTTTCTTCTCCATATTCACTAAAAATCCTCACTAAATCATCTTCTGAATAGGTATTAATTACATCATAGGCAGAAAAATCACTGTCCATATCAAATCTCATATCTAAAGGAGCCTCCTTTGAAAAAGAAAATCCGCGCTCCTGCTTGGTCAGCTGGTGATATGAAGCTCCTAAATCAATGATTACCCCGCCTGTAATTTTATCTATTCCAAGTTTATTTAGTTCTTCTTTTATATTTGTGTAAGAGGATTTTATAATAGTTAAATTAGAATATTTTTTTAATCTTTCGCTTGCATGTCTTATAGCTTCCTCATCCACATCAAAGGCAATAAGCCTTCCGTTTGGAGAAATTCTTTTAAGTATTAATTCACTATGTCCTCCGCCTCCAAGCGTACAGTCAACATAGACCTTGCCGTCTGTGCATTCCAGAGCATCAACAGCTTCATGCAGCATTACCGTATAATGTCTAAAATCATCAGTCATGATTTTTCACCTCAAGCATAAATGTAACAGGCCCGTCATTAATCAGCTCTACCTCCATCATAGCGCCAAAACATCCTGATGCGGTTTTAATTCCGTATGCAGAAACTTCTTTAATAAATGCCTCATATAGTTTATTAGCAATATCAGGCGGAGCAGATTTATCAAAGCTCGGTCTTGTACCTTTTTTGCAGTCCCCGCACAAGGTAAACTGTGACACTATAAGCATTTCTCCATCTATATCCAATAAAGATTTATTCATTTTATCGTTTTCATCAGGAAATATTCTCAAATTAACACTTTTTTTCGCAAGCTTCACCACCTCATCCAGGCTGTCTCCCTTTTCTATTCCGACAAGTGCAAGAATACCCCCTCCAATAGAAGAAAAACACTTTCCTTCTATATTCACAGAAGCCCGTTTCACTCTCTGGATTAATATCTTCATTCTAACTCTCCGCAAGTCTTTAACAGCATATCGGATATTACCGCCA
>CALVEE010000161.1 GCA_944326495.1 Candidatus Gastranaerophilales bacterium
AGATTTTTTGGTTAGGTTATTATTAATATTGAATAATTGTGCGCGGGGAGTACATGGAAAATAATTATTTTTCACTACTGGCTAATGATGTAAAAAAATTATGGAGCGGTTTAGACGGCAACCAGAAACTCGGTATGCTTGCTTTGATTGTGGTTACAATTGTTGCTGCAACATTTTTCTTATCAAAAGCAATGGAGCCGGATTGGGTTGTTTTATATTCAGATTTGAATGAAGTCAGTGCAACAAGTATCGTTGAAGGTATGAAAAAAAACGGATACAGATATAAAGTATCCGAAGATCATCATTCAATCTTAGTACCTTCAAACGTCAGAGACGAGATGAGGGTTTTTGTTGCAGAAAATGATTTAATCAAGAATGAGGACAGCGGTTTTGAACTTTTAGACGAAATGCAGTTAGGCTCGACTGATTTTAAGAATAAGTTAACCCGTCAGAGAATATTTCAGGGTGAATTAACCCGCTCTATAGAAAAAATAGACGGGGTAAAATATGCCCGCGTTCAGCTTGCAGAGCCGGAGCGTTCAATTTTTGAAGATAATGATACAAAACCTACTGCATCTGTTGTCTTAGTACTCCAGCCGGGGTATAAAATTAAGGCTTCGCAGGTTAAAGCTATCAAAAATTTAGTAGCCTATGCTGTTCCAAGGATGACGCCGGAGCAGGTATTTATAACAGATCAGAATGGAAACAGCCTCTCGGATGAGACTTCTAAAAGCTCTACCGATATGGAAAGCTTTAAATCTAATTTAGAAAAAGAAACGGCTAAAAAAGTTTCTGATGTTTTAGAAAAAATTGTCGGCAAAGGCAATGTCTCTGTTCAGGTTAATGCGGATATTGATTTTAATTCTGCTAAGGCAACTATTGAAAGCTATATTCCGCTTGAAGGAAAAGGCGAGGGTGTTGTAACAAGCTCTCAGACAGAAGTTGAAACCTACGAAAACCCGAATAACGTGCCTAATCCGAATAATGTTAACCAGAGGAATTTAAACTATTCAAAACAGAAAACGGCTGTAAATTACAGCGTATCAAAAGAGGTTAAGCAGGTTGTTTACGCTCCCGGTACAATAAAACGACTTTCTATCGCAGTTGCTGTTAATAAGATTTTAACAGAGTCTGAAAAAGAAGAATTACGCGGTCTTATTCAGTCTGCATCAGGTGTTGATTTTTCAAGGGGCGATGTAATCTCTGTTTCGGGACTCCAGTTTGAGGGTGCAACTATTGATAAAAAAGCACAGGAAGCTTTTGCGGAACAGTATCAGAAAGAACAGATGTTCTACTTTATTACATCTTCCGTTATTCCGCTTATTATTGTTCTGATTTTGGGATGTTTTGCACTGTACATATTGAAAAACTTTATTTCCAAAATGCCATCTTCCCGCAAGTTAGAACGAAGACCTGAGGAAATTGTGGAGACTGCGACGGAAGAGGTCGAACCTGAAGAAGAGCTACCTAAGATAGAATTGAGTAAAAAAGAGGTAAAAACACAAAAAGAGCAAAATATTAACGAATTAAATGAAGCAGTAATGGCTTCGCCAGAGGAGGCAGCAAAATTATTAACATCATTTATTAAGGATTAAAGGAGAGTAAAGAAGGTTGAGTAGTTGAGGAGAAGTTAAAAGACATATATTATGTGTGAAAGCGAATATAAATTCTTATAAACTTCTAAACTCCTAAACTTCTAAACCAAAGACAATCGGTGCGGCGGTGACCGCGCCCAACGGAAAAAATACTATGGGCATAGAAGAAATTAAAAAGGCAAAAGAAGAAGCAAAAAAGACAATAACGCGTCCGAGCCAAAAAGTCGCGGCTCTTCTGATTGCATTGGGCCCATCAACGGCTTCTGAAATTCTTAAAAATATTAAGGATGAAGATTTATTAGAACAGATTACACTTGATATTGCAAATTTAGGCAAGATTTCCGACGAGGATTTGAATGAAGTTTTATTAGAGTTTAAAACTGTTTTTCAGGCAAAAAATTATGTTGCTCAAGGCGGTTTGAGTTATGCAAAGCAATTATTGTCTCAAACTTATGGCGAGCAAGAAGCTTCAAAAATGCTTGAAAAAGTTAACGCAATGGTTAACACAAACCCGTTTTATTTTCTTAATGAAGCAGACCCTTCCCAGCTTGCAAACACCTTTGCTTCTGAAAACCCGCAGCTTTTGGCATTAATTTTAGCATACTTAAGACCGGAATTATCAGCACAGGTGCTTGCGTTTCTTCCGCCTGACGTTCAGGCTGTTGTATCAATGAGAATTGCGGATATGACTCCTACCAATCCGGAAATATTATCAACTATTGAAGATATTGTAGAGCGCAAATTTTCAGCCCTTCTGGTTCAGGATTTCTCAAATGCAGGCGGGGTAGAGTCTTTAGCTAACATCCTTAACTGCTGCGACAGAGGTACTGAAAAGAATATTATGGAATGGCTGGATATCGAAAACCAGAAGATGGCGCAGGAAGTCCGCGATTTGATGTTCGTATTCGAAGATATTATTATCCTCGACGACAGAGCAATTCAGAGACTGCTTCGGGAAATCGATACCAAGCAGCTTGCGCTTGCGCTTAAGGGTACAAAGGATGAGATTAAAGATAAAATCTTTAAGAATATGTCAGAGCGTGCTAAACAAATGCTTACGGATGATATGGAATATCTTGGCCCTGTCCGCGCAAAAGAAGTTCAGGAGGCTCAAACCGGAATTGTTAACGCTATCAGAAATCTTGAAGCAACCGGCGAGATTACTATTACGCGTGCAAGTGTTGAGGATGAATTAATTGAGTAGCAAAAGAATAAAAGGTCAGGAAATTCAGATGGGCGAAAGCTTTGTGCTTCCGGTCGAGCAGACACGGGTTACGCGCCAGCAGGCTAAAGTCCAGCAGATTATTGAAGAAACCGATGCTAAGGCGCAGCAAATTCTTGCAAACGCCGAGAACAAATCTCAAGTCGTAATTCAGACTGCTAATAATGAGGCTGAAAGGATTATTGAAGAAGCCAGAAAAAAAGCCCAAAAAGAGTACGATACAATAAAAAATCAGGCTTATGAAGAAGGATTTAAAAAAGGTGAGCAGGACGGACTTTATAAGTTTCAAAATGACGCTAAAGAGGGCTTGAAGTCGCTGGAGACACTTGCTAGCTCATCATATGAGATGAAAAAAAATATAATAGAGTCCGCTTCACGCGATATTGTTGAATTAGTAAGTGTTATTGCAGATAAAGTCTGCCATCAGAAATTCAGTAATCAAACTCTTTATAAAATTACGCTGGATGCAATAAAATTGCTTAATGATAAAGAAACAATAACAATTATTGTTAACCCCGAGCTTGTTGATAATATAAATAAACTTGTACCGAATTTTAAGAGTGCATTTCCGAAGCTGGAAACGCTTAAAATTTTGGAAGATAACTCTCTTTCACCTGACGGAGTCATAGTAGAGACACCGTCAACCAGACTGGACTCAAGAATTTCAGCACAGATTGCCGAAATTACGGAAAAAATGATTACGGGTACAGAAAATGAGCTGGAACAAAAATAAGTACTTAGAGATTATTAAAAATACTCCGTCGATAAAAGAAATCGGAAAAATTACGGAAATAATAGGGCTTACAATAGAAGCCGACGGGCCTAAATCTTCTATCGGAGATTTGTGCTATATCTATAATGATTATAATGACAAGCCGACAATGGCAGAAGTCGTGGGTTTTAAGAGTGATAAAATACTTCTTATGCCTCTTGCCAATCCGGACGGAATTCAGCCGGGTGCGCTTGTTGTAAATACCGGAAGCGCCATGAAAATAGGAGTAGGAAATCAGCTTATCGGAAGAGTTCTTGACGGCTTAGGACGCCCGATTGATACATTGGGTGATATAAAATTCTCCGAATACCGCTCAACAAGGGCAGATGTAATTAATCCTTTGAAAAGAAAACGAATAGATGAGCCGTTGTCTCTTGGAATAAAGTCGGTTGACGGATTTATGACGCTCGGAAAAGGGCAGAGAATGGGAATTTTTGCCGGCTCCGGTGTAGGCAAAAGTACAACTATCGGTATGATGGCAAAAAATACTTCCGCAGATTTAAACGTTATTGCGCTAATCGGCGAACGCGGACGTGAGGTTAAGGAATTTATTGAAGATATTCTCGGACCTGAGGGAATGAAACGCTCTATCGTTGTTGCTGCAACCTCTGACCAGCCGTCTCTGGTTAAAATTAAGGCAGCATTTGTTGCTACTTCTATTGCGGAATATTTTAGAGATAAGGGTCTGGATGTTTTATTTATGCTTGATAGTATAACCCGTATTGCCATGGCACAGAGAGAAGTCGGCCTTGCAATCGGCGAACCGCCTGCTACAAGAGGCTATACGCCTTCTGTATTTGCTTTAATGCCAAAACTTATGGAAAGAGCCGGAACAAACGAATTCGGTACAATAACAGGACTTTATACCGTACTTGTTGAGGGTGACGATTTTAACGAGCCGATTTCCGATACTGCAAGAAGTATTTTAGACGGCCACATTGTTTTATCAAGAGATTTAGCGCATAAAAACCATTATCCGGCAGTTGATGTTCTTCAATCCCTGAGCCGTGTTATGGGCGATGTCACGACAAAAGAACATAAAGAAGCGGCCGGTAATATCAGAAATTTACTTGCTGTATACAGGAAAAATGAAGATTTAATCAATATCGGTGCATACGTTAAGGGTTCTGATATTATTTGCGATAAAGCAATTGCTCTTATGGGAAATATTGATGAATTTTTATTGCAGACAACTGACGAAAGAGCCGAATATCAGGAAACTGTTGATAAACTTTTACAACTTAATCAACTTGCAGGCGGTGGATTCAACTAACCAAAATAAATTTTTAATGAATTAAATTAGAATAGTAGAACAGTAGGTCAGGCATTGCCTGACATTAACTCTTATAACTATATTATCTAAACCGGCTGCTCTTTTAAAATTTACTTTATAGTTTTTTATTTGTTCTTACTGACTGCCCCCTCACCGCATCCGTAGTTTTCGGCTTCCGCCTCAAACACGGCTGCTCCTCTCCCGTAAGGAGAGGTCTTGTCAGTTGGGCATACCTGCCTAACAATAACTTATAATTACCTGTATTTATTATGCAGCTCGCATCCGGTCTGCGAGTTCACCCTCTTCCGTAAGGGACAAAGGGCTGAGATGCGTTAATTAGCGTATTCTGATAAGGGTGTTTAACTAATCTAAAAAACCCGTGCTTTTAAAAGCACGGGTTTTTTAATAATTTTACTGAATCCACTTAAGCGCGTTTGCTGCCTGAAATCGCAATCTGATGTCTGCCTTTGGCACGGCGTCTGTTCAATACTTCCTGACCGCCCGGTGTTGCCATTCTTGCTCTGAAACCGCTTACGTGCTGCCTTTTAATCTTTGTTCCTTCTAATGTACGTCTCATTTCTCTATTTCCTTTTCAGCTAATTTTACTTATAATAGTTTTATAAAACCATGAACATGCTGTTCAGTCAATTGCATGTGTTAAGTTTAGTTAAGCGGAGGGGATTAAAATGAATAATAAAAAAATCGGATTTATAGGCGCAGGAAAAATGGCAGGCGCAATTATTAAAGGGCTGATAAAATCAGGATTTAGCAAAAATGAAGACATTACTGCGACACAAGCTGAAATTGACCAGTTAGAAGAAAAATCAAAAGCGTTAGGAATTGAAGTTATTGCAGATAATAAAATTCTTGCTCAAAAATCCGATGTTATTTTTATTGCGGTTAAACCTAATCAGGCACTAGAAGTTTTAAAAGAAATAAGCCCTTATATTACTCCCCAAAAACTTGTAGTCTCAATTGCAGCAGGAGTAAGGCTCGAGAAACTCAAGGCAAATCTTCCGGCCGGCACACGCGTAATCCGTGTTATGCCAAACACGCCTATGCTCGTAGGTGAAGGTATGAGCGGAATGATTGGCGCTTGCGAAGTCAATAAAGAGGACTTAGATTATATTTATCATCTTCTCTCAACCATAGGCAAATGTATTATTGTTGATAATGAAGCGCAAATGGACATTGTAACAGCTATTTCCGGCTCCGGCCCCGCATTTTATTACAAAGTCATAAACGAAATAGCACGCGCAGGAGAAAAATTAGGCTTAGATTATGAAAAATCACTGCTTTTAAGTATCCAAACCGCAATCGGTTCTGCTAAAATGGCGTTAAATCGAGAAATCCCGATGGAAGAATTAATTTCCAATGTAGCAACAAAAGGCGGTTGCACAAGAGTAGGCGTTGATTGCATGGATGATAACAATACCGAAAATCTTTTCTATAATGTTATCAAATCTACGACAGAGAAGGCGCATGATTTAGGCAATTAAGCATTTCTGCTTTAACGTCCTCAATAACACCAGCCCAATCATTCAGTTTGTGCTGTCTAAACAAGCGTACGCTCTCATACCAGTCGCATACGCTTAAATCCGTATGCCATCTCCAGTTAACTTCATATGGAAGAATTATCCAGCAGGGAATTCCCATTGCGCCTGCAAGATGTGCAAGAGAAGTATCGTTGCATACAACTAAATCCAGATTGCTTAATGCTGCTGCTGTTTGTGAAAAATCAAGCAAATCTTTGCCGACATCAATAATATTATCTAATTCTTTAATATCTTCCGCCCCTTCAAAAGTCTGGAATGAGTAAAACTGTGTATTTTCAACGGTCATTAACGGCTTAAAAGCTGATGCCGGAATTACCCTGTCTTGGTCGTAATAAGTGTTTCCCTGCCATTTAATACCGATTTTTAATTTATCATTATCAAAATATTTTTTTCTATATTTTTCAGCCTGCTCACTATCAGCGTGCAGATACCCTTCCGAATGCGCAAAAACCTTTTCTCCCTTAAGCTTTAAAGCATACGGAAGGCTCAAGAGCGGTATATGATAATCAAAATCTATCTCACTTTCCGGAATATAACTATCAATAATCTCATTAATCCCGAGCTGTTTATTTAGCTTAAACAGAGGTGACAATGACTTCTGGCAGTATAAAATCACTTTCCCGCATTTTTGTCTTGCAAGCGGAAGATATCTTGAAAACATTATTACATCCCCAAACCCTGCTTCATAATATACAAGAAGGGTTTTATTTTTTATGTTTCTCCCGTCCCACAGGTTATCTCTTCTTGCCTTATTAGGGTATGATTTATTAATGAGAGCATACGCCGTTTCTTTGCTAAAGCGGCTTTCAAACAGCTTAAGCCCGTGGTTATAATCCTTAATCCGCATAAGTGCAAGCGAGAGAAAATAATCCGTATCATTATCATGAGGCCGGATTTTTTTACATATTTTTAAAGCCGATACTGCATTTTTAGTCTCTCCTTCAACACTATAGAGGTGTGAAATATTAAACCACGCATCATAAGAAGCCGGATTAACCCTTAATGCTTTATCATAAAATTTAACAGCTTCGTGAATATTGCGCATATTTTTATGCGCCAACGCCAGATTAAAAAGCAGAGAAAAATCTTCCGGAAATCTTTCCATGACCTCATTTTCTCTTAAAACAATCTGTTTATACAATTTTGCCCGAATATAAGTCTGAAAAAGAGTCTCATAAAAATAAGCCTCCGGCCGTTTTTCAACCGCCTGTTCAGCCATATGTACAGCAGAGATTACGTCATTCTGCTGCAGTTTTAAAACACCCATAAGATTATAAATCTCTGCGTTATCCTTGTCCTGCTCAAGAGCCTCGCGGTAAGCATGCTCTGCATCCTCGTATTTGCCGGCTTTTTGGAGCGAAAACCCCAACTGTATTAAATCTTCTGCTGTAGGCATAAAACTCTCTTCCTCAATTATCATTTTATATGTTTAAAAGAATTATTTCAAGCTCTCTTCAAATGATAATTTTGCCTGATACGAACTCCTGACCAGAGGCGCTATTTGATAATTTTTAAACCCGATTTTCCGCGCAAGTTCTTTTAAATCCTCATACTCATCTAAGGTATAGTATTTAGCTACCTCAAGATGCGCTTTAGAAGGCTGGATGTACTGGCCTATGGTTATGATATCGACTCCTGCCTCCTTCAAATCCAGAAGGGTCGCTTCAATTTCTTGAAAAGTTTCTCCTAATCCAATCATAAGCCCGGATTTTGTAACAATAGAAGAATTATCTTTTATGTACCTTAAAACCTTAAGCGACAAGGAATAATCTCCCTGCGGACGGGCTGTTTTGAATATTGGTTCAACGGTTTCAATATTGTGGTTAAAAACATCCGGCTTTGCCTGAATAATAATATCAAGAGCCTGTTCACTCCCTTTAAAATCAGGGGTTAAAATCTCTATTCCGGCATCCGAAATCCTTCTAATCTCGTCAATACACTTCCTAAAATGCTCTGCTCCGCCATCAGGCAGGTCATCACGGGTTACGGAAGTAATGACTGCATATTTTAAGCCGAGCTCCTTCACAGCCTCTGCAATATGTTTAGGCTCATCAGCATCTAAAGGCTCCGGACGCGCAGGAGAAATATTGCAATAGCGGCAGTTTCTTGTGCAGGTATTACCCATAATAAGAAATGTCGCGGTATTTTTGGAATAACACTCGCTCTTATTAGGGCATCTTGCGCCGTCACAGACAGTATTCAAGCACTTGTTTTTTAATATTTTTCTGACAGTCTTAGTTTTTTCAGTATCAATAATCGGTCGTTTTAAGTATTCAGGCAGTCTCGGCATTATTCTTTTTCCCTATCTTGAAAAATGTTTTAAAATACGTTAAAATAAGAATACAGGCAAGGGTGGCTGTTACACCCGAGCCCGTGCTCAATCTAATGAGCTTGGGATAGAAGAACTAGTATGATAATCAGCACTAGTTCTTTTTCGTTAATTTTAACTATCATTTCAAACACCTTTGGTGATAGTTAAATGTATGTTAAAATTTTCTGCCTGTATTCCGTTTTAAAAGTACCGGAATAATTATAGCAGCAAAAGGAAAATATATCAATATAATTATATTATCCCGGCAGGATTATACGTATAAAAAAACAAAGCTTGTAAACCACTTCGCCCTGCGGGAGCGGATTTGCGGACGGACTGAACCGGCAGCCGTGAGGCTTAAAGGTGAAGCTCTGTGAGCGTGGAGCAAATTCAAGACAACGGTAAAATATTTTAATTATCATTTTCAATGATTATATTCATAAATTCTATATCATCATAGTCAATATATGCTGTCTGCATTAAATTTCTTCCGGTTTTGATTGTAATTTCATTTACCTGATTTTTTCTGATTAAATTTTTAGGCAGTCTTATTCTCTGACCGTCTCCGTTAAGCTGGATTTCAGAAATCTTATTGCCGTTAAAATAAACTTCCGGCGGGGAGGCAAATGCGTTTGGGATTTTATTTTGCCCCATAGATCTTGCCATTGCTGTATCGATACCTATTATTGAACCAATGACCAGATAAACGGGTTTTGCTATATTAATATCTTTCAGGGTAAATCTTTTTGTATAAAAAGGACCTATTGCCTGCATTGAAAACTCTCCTGCGTTAGCTGATAAATCTGAAAAACTATTGTCGCCTAAATGGTACATGTTAGTATCAATAGCTTTTCCCGAAGCATTAGATTTTTCAATCCCGACAACAATAGGGGCACTAAGAGTTCTCTCATCAACTGTCATTGTAAAAGGTTTATAATTAGGTTTTTTAACTGACATTATACTTGGCCCGTTTATTTGTGTATCAAGTTCAAAAAAACCTTCGCGATCGGTTTTGGTCGAATAATTTTGTTTTGGAAGCGTAATATCAGCTCCGCCAATCCCTTCTCCGGTCGCTTTATCAATAATCCTGCTTGAAGTTCCGCTTCCCTGTTCGGCTACTCCGCCTTGAAATGTCGCAGCGTTACAGGACAGCGATAAAAATAATGTTAAAATAAATACGCTCAAAAATTTTTTCATATGAATATTATTTACCCTTACTAATTTATCAAAATTAGTCTTTTGTATATTTTTTAAGAGTAATTTTAAAAAAGTCACGGGATAGATAATAAGACACAATTCTCCCGTACAACTTTTCCCTATTGGCAATATGCCCCCTCCCTTCTGAGGGAACGGACTCG
>CALVEE010000162.1 GCA_944326495.1 Candidatus Gastranaerophilales bacterium
AAGGCTTATCATTTGCCATAGATAAAGAGCTGGATAAACAGCTCGGCAAAGATGTTACGCTTAATTACAACCAATGGACTTCCGTATTTAATATTATAAAAGCAAATCAAGTTGAAACTAATAAATCACAATTCGGAGAAAATGATACAAATATAAATGACGGCAAACAATTTGTAGTTCAGCAGAATGAACAATATCAGATAAAGACCGATGTTTGGTCACAAATTATTGATATTGCAAAACAGAGTCTCGGTATTCAAACCAAAGCGGCAGAAGCCTCAAAAACCACCGAAGCAGATGCTGCGCCGGAAGAAAAAGAGTCTAAGTCTGAAAATGATACTAAAACAACAGTAACAAATCTGTTAGCTGAAGCAGGAATAGAATTGGACGAGACAAATCTAAACAAAGTCGTACAAAAATATAATACAATTCTTGAATACAATCAAAATAACAATATTCAAACAGATACAGAATCCATTAGCCAAAGAATGATTAATTATGCAAAAGGCTTACAATATGAAACTGTTGAGCAGCAATTCGCAGCTGCAGAACAAAACTTGAATGTTGAAAATCCTGAGAATTATACACAGGAAGAATTAACTCAAGAATATACAAGACAAAGACAAAACATTGATATTAAATACGAAAATCAAGACATAAAAAAAGCAATGGCCTCCGGCGATATGAATAAATATATGCAAGCAACAAGAGATTTTGCTTCTCAATATATTGAGTTATATGATGACGCTGCTGGAGACGGAAAAATCAGCTATGAAGAGTATACAGCAAAAGAAACGCAGGGTAACGAAGATGTATATAATTCAGAGATTGCAAAAAAAGTATTTGATTTCTTAGATAAAGATAAAAGCGGCAAATTAGAAAATCATGAAGTAGCCGCATATCTCTGGGCAATGTCAAAAATCAACGATGGCGCAGACGGAAGAACAGCCCATGATATAACTTACCAAGAAAATTTAACGACAGCTGCTGCATTAAGTTATATTGCAATGGGTTCAACTGATGAAGCTGAAAGAAAAATAAAAGAAAATTTTGAACAAGCATATCAAATCGGCTATGATAATTTTAAGCCATAGTGTTAATTCACCCACTTAAAGCTTGTGACATAGTCTTCGCCGTTAATATTCCCTTTGATTTCTGCGATAAATTTGCGATAAGCTTTGCTTGAAAGCTCAATTCCCGGAATTTTGTTAATTTTTTCAAGTATTACTGTGTCTTTAGATAAATCTACACCAGGAATTGCGTTGAATAGAGTATTTAAAGACAAATTGCCGATGGGGCCGAACATTGTTGAGATTTTTTTAGATAATAACCCCAAAACTTCCATCTCAGCATCTGCTGTTGAAAAGTTATAGTTCCCTGAAATATATAGGTTCAAATCTCTTCCCGTACTTGTAATTTCCATATTTCTTGCAATACCGTCTTTTATATTAATGTTTCCGTGGATATTAGAAAATTCTCCGGTCTTAAGCGGAGTTATAATATCTACAATACTGTTTATGGAAAGTCCTGTAAGTCCGCCTTTTAGCAGATTACCCGCCTTTAAAAGGTATTCAAGCGAACCGAGTTTCGGCATTCTTCCGTCTGAAACATCGAATATAGTATGTCCGTTCAAGGTTTTCATACAGTTATCAAAATTCGTACCATCGCAGGATAATTCAACATCACCCGTCATATCGCCATAGAGCTGGTTATTCAAATCAAACAATGCTATAGATAAATCGTTGGCATCAATATTCTTAGCCTTTAATTTAATACCGGTTTTGTTATCCGAAAGATTGTAACGGTACCTGCCGTTCAAAACCCCATTTGCGATATTAAATTGGAATTTGCTTACATCAATTATGCCTTTTTCATTTAATGAAGCGTCTGCAGAAAATCTTTCTGCAACAATGTTTCTTAGATGAATACTATCTGCTTCAAGTTTGATATTCTTAATAATAACACTTGTTAAGTCAAACCCTTCAAATGTTTCAAAAGTTTGATAGTTATCAACTTGAGAGAGTTTCAGCTTATTTACAATATAATTCAAATCAAGGAGTTTTGTCTGCAAATTTGCCTGATTGATATAATAAGGCGGAGTAAGTTTGTTTTTCATAACACCCTTAATTGTTATATCATTGCCCAAGACTTCTCCGCTTGAGGTTAGTTCGATTGTCTTATCCTTAAAGAGCAATGTAATATTCTTCATTGTTGTATCCAAAAACGGAATATTCGTCTCAAAAATGTGGAAGCTTCCAAGAAGTTTCGGCTCAGACAATTTCCCGTTAAAATGTAAATCCGAAGTAAATTGCCCCTGTTTAATATTCGGTTTTCTGAATATTATATTAAAAATTCTTGCATCTGTCGGGTTTTCCGTTTTTATATGCAAATTATTAAAGGCTAAATCATCTTCAAACACTTCTATTCCGCCTCTTGCTTTAAGCATATTTAATTTTGTGTCGCGTCCACTCTGGGAAGAAATTAATTTATCATAAGAAAACTCTCTGATTTTTAGAATATTTTGTTTTAAAACTTTTGTATCCAGATTCAGAACAATAGCATTTTCAACATCTCCGACTGTCGCTCCAAGGTAGTAAATACTTGAGTCCTTTGACATATTAGCATCAGCCTTGACATCAAAATCATCTTTTACCCCCTTTGCCCGCAGAGAATATACTATATCGCCCTTAATTTTTATCGGATAAATCTGGTTTCTGTTTATATATTTATCAATAAAATCCTGCCGCGGCTTAGAATTGAAATACATATCAAAGTTTTGTTTTGACAGGATATCATAAATTTCACCATCTGCAAGAACAGGCATTTCATCTGCAAGAAAGTTGATTTTATTAAGCCTAAGATTATTACTCCGCATAATGAGGCTTCCGTTTATAATTTTTATCGGAAGATTTAGAGGAGCATAAACAAAAGAAATCCCGCCTAAATCTGTATATGCATTTATTTTATTATTGTTTATTCTTGCCTTTAAATTAATCTTTTCACCCTTATTGAACTTAACAGTATTAATCTGTTTTTTCCAATCCTCAGGTACAAAAGGATTATTTGCAAGGAGATTTATTAAAGATAAATCAAAAGATTTTGCCTGAATATTACCGTTCAAATTCGGCTTTTTAGTTGAAATCTTATCTGCTATAAGATTAATGTTAAAAATACTGTCCTCAATAGAGCCGTTTAGATTATCAACAGCAAGCTCATCTTTATCCAGAACAATTCTGCCCTTTGAAAGTTTTAGTTTATTATCAGGCGTGGTTCCGAGTATATCTGCTATAAATTTTACTTTATCATACTCTATTTCATTAATTTTTCCTTTGTATTGAGCCTTAACACTCAAAATAATATTTCCCAATTCGTTCTGTAATTTAGCCGGAATAATGTCGTTGAGATTAAATTTCGGAATATCGATATCAACATCGGCGATTTTATTATTAACTGCGGCTTTAGCGCTTAGTTTAGAACTTCCGAGCTCCGATGTAACATCGGCTTTTGCATTAATTCCGTCTATTTCCAACGTCCCCTTAGTATTCTTCAATGTTACACCCTGCATGGAAATGTTATTTCCAAGAAGCGTAATAATACCTTTTGCAGAAAAATTCTTATTAAATTCCAAATCCTCAACATATTTTACAGCCCCGTAAACTTTAAGATCTAAATCAGCTAATCCTCCGCAGCCGTCGAGTTTTGGAAGAATTTCCTGAACATCATCTATCATAGTCGCTGTTTTGAGAGCTTTATACAGTCCGCTAAGCTCCTGTTTTGAAGATTTAACATTAAAATCGAATTTTCCTTCCAGATTGCAAATGCCGTTTATATCAATAGGTTTTCCGTTAACAACGCCCTTTTTTGTCGCAAAAGAAGCATTCCGGTCATTAAAACTTAAAACAGCCTCTCCATTTTGAAGAACCAAATCTTTCATTTCATTAAAATAAGTTGTCACATTATAGAAATTTAAGACGCCCCACACATGCGGGTCTTTGCGGTTTCCTTTGACTATAATATCAATATTCCCGTCACCTTTTACATCCATAATAGGCACAGGCCCGATAATAAAATTCAAGACTTCATGAATAGGGAGAACTTTTTCTTCCGCAAGCGACAGATCAACATGTCTTGTACTCCAAATCCGCATATCAGCGTATTTTACATTATATAACTCAACACCGCCTTTAACCCATACCCTTTCAGAACCTCCTGCCGGAACATCAACATCATAGTTCAGGTATTTTCCTGTAAATTTAAGTTTAACAGTAGCACCAAGCGCATTTTTTATCGGCCTGTTAAGGATAATATCGTTTATAAAAACATCTCCTGTAACAGAAGGCTCTTTTAAGTCTCCGGAAATAGAAAAATTCCCGATAGTCTTACCCCACACTTTATTCTGTTTGAGTTTATACACATTAAAATCTTCGGTTATTATTGGCGGAAGAAGCTTTACTATATCCATAACCTGCGATTCATACAATTGAAAATTCAATTTTGCAAGTGTGCGCGGAGTATCCATATAATTTGTAACAGTACCGTCAAATGTTGTATGTATATTAGAAGATTTTATTTCAGCCCGTTCAAATTTGATAGTCCTGCTTGTAAGATTAAAATCCGAATTAACAAAGAGTTTTTCAGGTAAAATTATAGATTTTGCAGAATCTTTCATAATTACCGAGCAATTATCAAATACTGCCTGCAACTTTGTCTTATTCACATTAACATTTATAATCCCCTCAACCTTGATTAATCCCGCCGGCAGATACTGCTTTAGATATTCTCCAAGCGGAGCTAAATTAAAATTCTTTATTTTAATATCAATAACACTTTTATTGACATCATTATTTCTGGGGAGATACAAATCAGCCTCCGCCGAAGAAACTGAATTATTAATATCCACCTTGCTTGAAAATTTTAACTTGACATATCTTCCGTTTCTCTTGTATAAAACATCTTTTCCGGTATAAATTACCGGATTTTTAACATTTGCCTGCCACAAAGATATTAGGAAACGATTTATATTAACCTCATCACACTGCACCTTTATACTTTGCAGTTTCTTGAAAAAGTCTTTGTCAAGCTCCATTTCTTTTTTTAAAAGCGCATTGATTACGATTTCATCTGCCTGCATTTTATTTATATGCAATCTGCCTGATATAAGAGGCAGAATCCGGATTTTAATATACGGTCTGTGAATAAGAGTATAATCTTTTGATTGCTTTTCTTCAATCTTTAATTCATCTGCTTTTAATACCGCTGTCGGCAAAAAGCTTAAACGCAGATACGGATTAGTAATTTCTATTTTGTACAGAGTTTTTTCATTAATTTTCTGTAACACAAAAGGCAGGGTTTTAGCGAATATAAACGGAAGCCCCAAAATCCAAAACGCATAAAAGCATAAAATTATTATTATATATTTATTAAAGATTTTCCTCATTATTTAATTATATATATCATACCAATAAATCTTATAAGTAACAAGATGTAAATAATTGGCGGTTTTTTACAGTTATGTTATAATTTTATCGTGAGAGATTTATTAAAAATATTAGCAGTTGGAGTAATATTGTTTGTTTCGCCGTTAGTTAATGCGGAACAGTATAAAGTGCTTGTTATTCCGGATAATATCGTGACAGAAAATCTTGCGATTGATGCTTTTATATTTAATGCTCCGGCCGAATTTTTTGCGGGAGAAGTTGCTAATATATTAAATCAAACTGATTACATCAAGGTTCCGACAATCAGCGAAGAAAGAAATTTATTAAAAAGTAATCCTTATACAATGGTTTCTGCAAGAAATCTTACCGGCAGGTTCAGAAACACTTATACAGTTGATTACATTTCACTAAAAAAAATCGCTGATAAAGCACAGGCAAGATACGCTCTTTTAATAACCTCTGCAATAGATTCGGAGAATTATATCTTAAGAAGAACCTTCTGGGATTTCTTGAATATTCCGGGAGCGACAGTAGTTGATCCGGCCTACAAAATAAGCACTTATGCAGTTTTAGTTGATACAAAAAACAATACCGTTTTGTGGTCAAATACTTTTTACAAAACCATAAGTGTTGTAGAAAACCGGATTATCACAAGAGGCCCATCACCGCAGACAGAACAGCTCCAGAAAATCAGGGATTATTCAAGAATGCTCTGTCCTGAAATTGCACAGAATGTACAGTTAAAAGTTCTTCCTGCAGATACCTTTGCAAAAGAGAGTAATCAGATATATTACGACATGGGTAATTTTGACAATGTATTTACAAAAAAATACAGAAGATGGCATAAAGAAGGCGGCAAGGATTATGCGGTTGCTAAATCAAGAGTTAATGCAAAAATAGATGATACAAAAGAAAAATTTAATGAAACTAAAGAGAATACTAAATCAAAATGGCAGCAATACAAGGAAGAAAGACAGAAAAGGGCGGAAGAAAAAGCTTTGAAAAAACAGCAGGAAGCAGAAGCGAAGCTTAATTCAAAACTGGAAGTAAAAGCCGAACCTGTAGAAGAAATCAAGGAGCTTCAAGAGGACGGCATTCATAACATAAATTACAAAAAACCTGCTCTTGAGGACCAGAGCCTTTACGAGCCTATTGATATTCAAAAAACAAAGAAAAACAATTTGTTCGGGGAATTCGACTCCTCCCGCCCGCCTTTGAGGGATTATAACTGATATTAAATTACTGGGTTCTCCTCCCAGCCTAACATAGCCCCCTCACCGCATCCGTAGTTTTCGGCTCCCGCCTCAAACACGGCTGCTCCTCTCCTGTAAGGAGAGGTAAATGTACTTTCTGTTTTTATTTGGACACTAATGCCTGAGACGAGGGATGCGCCACGCCTTGCGTTCGGTAAAGTCGGTTAGGCATACCTGCTCAATAACAAAACATCACAATTTACTTGCCCATATTACTACTGTAATCTATGTGGAGTTTATGATACTATTCAAATTATGGACAATATTAAATATCTGGCTGAAGAAGAGCTTTGTGCCGTAAATAAAGAATTGAATAATTTAATAAAATACAATGATGATATTCATCACGAAATATTACGATTCATTAACAGTCCGCAAAAAAGAATCCGAACTTTTTGCACAGCTTTATACTTGAAATCTGTAAAAGCTGAAATTACGCCTCCTATTATTAATATTCTAACAATCGGCGAATTAATACATAATGCCTCACTACTGCATGACGATATAATTGACGGTGCAAAAACCAGGCGCGGCACAATAACTATAGGAGAAAAATTCACTCCGCAAATCTCTATTCTTTCAGGAGATTTATTACTGTCTTTTGCAACAGAAAAGCTTATCAATACCGGAGATATGAACATTATAAGCTTCTTCCAAAGATGCACTCAAGAAATGAGCGAAGCAGAAATTGCCCAATACCTTCTTCGTGGAAAAATTCCTACAATAGAAGAATATATTAAAATTGCAGAAGGTAAAACCGCAAGTCTATTTACAGCTATATTCAAGAGCTGCGCATTAATTAGCAGTATAAATGTAAACAAAGCTGAATATTTTGCTAAAAATTTTGGAATCTTATTTCAATTAAAAAATGATTTAGAGACTAATTCGGCTAAAACTGATAAACAAAATCAAATATTTACCCCTAAAGATATTTTAGGTATTGAAAAAACACATACTTTAATAGATAATTATTTTAATGATGTAAGGAGAGAAATAGAGGAATTTCCTGAAAGTATTTATAAGGATGGACTTCGGGATTTATTAAACAGCTTATGATTGATAAAGAGAAGTTAAAAGCGAATTTTAAAGAGACAGTTGATACAATCGTTTTTGTAGTAGTTGCTGTAATTTTAATACGATGTTTTGTAGCGGAGCTAAGATGGATACCATCCGGTTCAATGAATCCTACGCTTGTAGAGGGGGACAGGATTGTTGTAGAGAAGTTAACAAAATTCCCAAATCTTATCAGGACTCACCGTTTTGAAAACACTCCCAAGCGCGGAGATATAATGATATTCTACCCGCCTTTTGTGAAATTAGAGACAACTCCCTGGGCAGTATTCAGCAGACTTACCGGATTTTTCTGCAAGGATATCGCTTATATTAAGCGGGTTGTAGGACTTCCCGGAGAAAAATTAGAAATTAAAGAGAATACAGACGGCTCTTTCACTGTATTTATTAATGACAAACCGCTTGAAGAAGATTATATTAAGAGCAAATACGATTTTCATAAATGCCGTGAAGATATGTTCTGCGGCCCTTTAATTATTCCGGATGGACAGTATTTTATGATGGGCGATAACAGGGGGAATTCAATGGACAGCCGTTTTTGGGGAACATTACCGAAAGAAAGATTTATTGGCCGTGCGGTATTTTTATTCTGGCCGTTTACCCATATGAAAGGTTTATAACTAAAGTTATAGAAATTTCTAACTATTTGGGAATTTAAAAAAGCTAAACCAGCAATTATTATATTAGTGTGAAGATATAAAAACCCTAAAAGGCTTACTGATAGGTTCAGTCAAGCCTTAGTGAACATATGGCAGCTTGAAAAACTGCCAAGTTCAAGGATGAAGTAAATAAAGAAAAGGAGATCACACTATGGCTTCAATCACAGTCAACACAAACTTAGCGTCACTCACGGCGCAGAGGAATTTGTCGGCCGCAACTACCGGCATGAACACTGCAATGGAGAGATTATCAACCGG
>CALVEE010000163.1 GCA_944326495.1 Candidatus Gastranaerophilales bacterium
TAACAAACCCTGCACCAAACAAGGCTTACGCCTTTAATGCAAACCCCTAACGGGCTGGCACCCATCCTAACCTTCCCTCAAGGGAAGGAACGCTATACACTTGGCGCAGCTCCCTCCCCTTTGAGGGCATAACTGTCTGGTAAAAATAAGATTGTAATTCGGACATTAGTCTGCTAATAACTGTCATGCTGAATAGCCGACGGGAGTGGTCGGTTGGGCATACCTGCATAATATTAACTTATAACGATATTATTTAAATAAATAGCTCGTTTAAAATTTATTTTATATTTTTCATTTGCCCCTGCTGGCTGACCCCTCACCCGAATTTCTAAGTTTCGCTAAAGCTCAACTTGAAATTCTACCCTCTCCCACAAGGGGCGAGGGAAGCGCTACGCCAGGCGTAGAACCTGCACGCTGTCATGCTGAATAGCTGGGGCGGGGTAAATGTGAATCGGGGAGAATATAAAAATAGAAAGAGGCGTATTTCAGCATCTTACCGGCTGGGAATTACACTTTCTTAGCGGTAAGATCCTGAACAGCTTGAAAATCGGGGGTAAATATTACTTACTTCTCCTATTCATTCCCCCCCCCCAAAAAAAATTCTACGCTTTCAGGATGACAATAAAATTTGAAGGATGATTTTCTATTTTATTGTCCGGTCAAATTTTTGAAACAAGTAATGGCAAATTTCTACTGTGTCCTGCTTTTTGGGGCTCTTTTTACCGGACGTTAGTGTCCCGCAGGGCGAAGAGTGTCGGCCTTAATCTTTATTTGGACATAATAGTATAAAGACGAAAAAATATGCGCTTGGCGCGATTCGAACGCGCGACCTATCCCTTAAAAGGGGAGTGCTCTACCTGCTGAGCTACAAGCGCATATTATATTCAGTTTATCAACCAACCTTCTTTCGGCTAGTGGTTCACCCACGTGACTAATAATATCAAGAACAAAGTTTACTGTCAAGAGTTTTGTTACTCTCTGATATCTCTTTTATTATTGCAGAAACTTCAACTGATATGTCCGTTTTAGCGCAAATATTATCTCTTATAAGCTTTGCAAACTCTGCTTTTTTAAACTCATGCAGCCCCTTTGTCTTAAAAATCTCTTCCAAATTTTTGACGTGTGAAACTGTTTCATCAAAATCAGCAGCAGAGATTGCATTAAAATTCCGGAAGCAACTGTTAAAGGCTTTTATTATCAATGATTGCGGCAACAGATCCTCAAACTCTCCGCACGATACCAGATGAATTCTATCAATATCCCGCAATCTCGGACTTATCTGACGGATATTTTCTTCGGCGTCCTTATCTAAAAGCAAGAATATCGGGAGCTTCAGCTCTTGAGATAACTTGTAATAAATCTTTACTACCTGATTTTTGCCGCCTGCCGGAATAACCTGCACCCCTTCTTTATAAAAATCATATCCTAAATATCTTGCAAACGCGGGAAGTAAAATCTCTTCCGTTAGCCCTTCCGCAAGAATAACCTTTTCTATCGGAAATTTAAGACAATGCGTCTTGCGTGAAGTTCTTAAATCTGTTTCATTTTCAAGACTCTTTAGCCATTTAAGATTAATTACACTATTGCTGTCAACAAATTTCAGCGCACCTTTATAATTAATATTATTATCTAGTAGAATTTGAGTTTCTTCATCGTTTACAAATACAGAATTCTCATATTCAATAAGTTTTTTGTTTATCTTAAGATCGGTGCAAGCTTCTTCAACAGAATTATTAAAAATTTCTTCCGCAAAAAATTTTATATCATTAACAGGTAAACTCTCCAGTTCGGACTTTTTAAATTTCGGCTCCTGCAAACAGGATAATATAATATCAAAAAAAACTCTTAAATATTTTTCCTTCGTATTCTTAAATCTCGTTAATCTGTCGAGTGAGATTAAAATTTGGTCATGTTTTAATTTTTTATACTTCACAAGAATATTATAATATTAATGTAAATTTTTGTAACTAAAATTTATGTAAAGATTTGTAACGATTTTGTTAAACATGTGAAATTCTCAACAAGAAATATACTTAATATATATAAGAGTATAAAAAAATTACGGAGACAGCAAAAAATGGCATTCTTGTTATTACTACATGAAAAAATGAGGCTTCAACGTAAAGTTAACAAATTAACTTTACGCCAGACTCAGCTTGCCAGCCGTAAAGAAAGAATAACTAAAAACATTGAGAAAGTACAAAAAATGTACTCTTCAAAAATGACGCAGGTTGAGAAACAAGCGTCACTATTCGCAAGTCAATTTAAGAACCAAATGTTAAATAGCATGGGATTGGGTATGCAGAACCAGATGTTCAATCCTACAGCTGGATTTAGTGGTATAACAACATTTGTAGCTAATCAAATGGCTAGTATGCTTGCTAATGGCGGTAAGGATATAACAATTGGCAAAGATACAATACCGGCATTTAATCAACAACAATATCAAGAAATGATGACCGATTATATGACCACCGGTCTTAGAGAAAATATTGGTGAAGACAACAAAGGTACCGGAAAATATGGTAATGGTAATTACGATAAAGCTACAGTCACAGCCTTTATGCAGGCAATGCAAATGGCTCAGCAGCAACAATCACAGGCTCAATTCTATGCACAGCAAATGTCCAGCCAGTATGAATCAAATGTATCAATTTGGGTTGAAGCATACAAGGCACAATTGGAAGAAGAACAAAACGCAGCATTGTTACCGCTATCAGCAGAAGAAACCGAAATGGATATAGAACAATCATCCTGCGAAGCACAATTAGCAGATGCAAGAGCAAGACTCGACAGTATCAAACAAGCTTGCAGTCAGGAAATAAAAGATTCAGCACCGACATTCGGATTAGGTTAATAATCATAATAATTATAAAAATCAAATCCCCTCAGTTCACTAAAGCCGAGGGGATTTATTTACTATAGGAATTAGTTCACCAGTTTAATGATAGACTAAAATCTACCATTGAATTTCCCTTACTTGTCAACCCCCATCCTAACCTTCCCTCCCGAAAAGGGACACTGTATGCTTGGAGCCTGCTCCCTCCCTTTTGAGGGAGGGTTGGGGTGGGTGCTGATTAGGGTCTATGAGCGAAGTAGATCAGGCACTGCCTGACTATAAGTTATTGTCAAGGAAAGTATGCACAGCTGACAAAACCCCTGACGGATCAGCTCCCTCACCAAGAATTTCTAATACTCAACTGGCGTTTCGTATTAAAATTCTATCCGCTGTCTTGGATTTGCTTCTCGCTCACAGAGCTTTACCTTTAAGCCTCACGGCTTAGCCAGTTCATTCTGTTCGCTATCCGGACTATACATTTACCCCTCCATCCGCAAATCCGCTCACGCAGGGTTAGGATGTTGCCAACCTATATTGTTATCTTTATAAAAAAATGGCGCGGGCTAAAGCCCGCGCCATGATATATCTCTCTTAATTATTCCTTATCTGAATTATCTTCACCGCCTACAAGCAAATCAGGAGCGCCGAACATACCTTCGATTTCTTCTAAGATAGCTGACGGTTTTCTTGCCTGATTTCTTTGTGCTGCACGTTTTTGAGCTTCTTTATCGCGTTCTTCGCTTGCACAAGACAGG
>CALVEE010000164.1 GCA_944326495.1 Candidatus Gastranaerophilales bacterium
AAAGTAGATATTCCATCATATTTAGTTAAAGCAGGTGATGTGATTACAATCAAGACAAGAAGCAATGAGTACTTAAAAACTGTTATGAGTGCAATTGATTTGTCAGGAACTCCTGCTTGGATTACACTGGATAAAGATGCTCTTAAGATTACATTCGAAAGAATACCACAAAGAGAAGAATTAGATCCGGAATTCAAAGAACAACTCGTTATAGAATACTATTCAAAATAGGCTGATAGGAGAAAAAAATATGGAATTAAAAATTAAAACTGTTAATACAATGACCAGCTCTGATGGTTCACAATACGGTAAATTTACTATTGAACCGTTGGAAAGAGGATTTGGAACAACTATCGGTAACGCACTCAGACGTGTTTTACTTTCAAGCCTTGAAGGAACAGCAGTTACTTCTTGCAGAATAGAAGGTATTACTCACGAATACACAGCAATTCCGGGTGTATTAGAAGATGTTATTGATGTTATGTTAAATCTCAAGGGTTTGGCTATTAAGACAGATTCAAAAGAGCCTCAGCAATTAAGAATCGATGTTGATAAACCGGGGCCGGTTTTAGCAAGCGATATCCAGCTTCCTGCTGGTGTTAAGGTTGTTAATCCGGATTGGCTTATCTGCACAATCGCAGACGGCGGTTCATTCCACGCTGATATTGTTGTAGAAACAGGTAAAGGATATGTAGCAAATGATGTTCCGAGAAATTCTAAATCAGGCGCTCCTATCGATATGCTTCCGATTGATGCAACATTTATGCCTGTAAAACGTGTAAGCTATGAAGTAGAAAATACACGTGTAGGCGACAGTATTGATTTTGACAAATTAACTCTTGAAATCTGGTCAAATGGTACTGTAGATGTTACAACAGCTCTTACACAGGCTGCTGATTTATTGATTGAACATTTTGTTCAGATTTCTTCTATTACAGGTAAAAATACTCATAAAGATTTAGAAGAAAAAATTACAGAAGCTGTTTCAGAAGAAGCTCCTGTTCAAAATAGTGACGAAGAACCTTCAATAACTATTGATGAGCTGGAACTTTCTGTTCGTGCTTATAATTGCTTAAAAAGAGCAAGCATCAATTCGATGGCAGAACTTTTGAAAAAGTCTGAACACGATTTATTAAACATCAAGAACTTTGGTAAAAAATCTTCTGATGAAGTAATCGAAAGATTACATCATTTCGGTTTAGATTTGGCTCCAAATCCGGAAGTTGATGAAAATGGTATGGTTATTGAATCATCAGCAGAATAAATAAAATATAAATAGTTAAATATAAAGGAAAAACAAAAATGAGACACCAGACAAAAAAACATACGCTTGGTAAAGCACCGGACCAAAGAAAGGCTTTGCTGCGTTCACTGGCTACCGAACTTTTTGTTCACGGTGAAATAAAAACAACAATGGCAAGAGCAAAAGCTCTACAGCCATATGCTGAAAATATTATCACCATGGCAAAGAAAGGTGACTTGAACTCAAGAAGACTTGCCGGAAGATATATCTTTGATAAAGAAATCGGCCAGTTTATTGATACAGCAACAGGCGAAATCTTTGAAACTCCGCAAGAAGGTAAAAAATTAGCAAAACAAACTGTTTTGAGGAAATTATTCAGCGTAATAGGCGTTAAATATTCTTCAAGACAGGGCGGTTATACCAGAATTTACAGACTTCCTCCGCGCAGAGGGGATGCTTCTGAAATGGCATTAATCCAGCTGGTATAATTAAATGCGCTATGCTCTTGATGTTCAGTACAGAGGCAAAAATTATGCAGGAAGCCAGATACAGTTACAGGGCGGAAAGCAGATTGAGGCGCCTACCATACAGGGTGAACTTGAAAGAGCAATTAGTACATTGATAAAAAATGACGAAAGTCATGATAATATAAGACCGATTAAAACAATCTTCTCCGGAAGAACAGACAGAGGCGTTAATGCTCTCGGGCAGGTTGTTCATTTTGATTGTGATAAAAACATTGTTGCTTCAGATTTTATCTATCATGTGAACGAAATTCTGCCGGAGGATATCTCTGTCAGTGATTTGAGAATTGTGGATAAATCGTTTCACGCACAAAAGTCTGCAAAATCCAGGTATTATAAGTATGAACTTATTAACAGGAGATACAAGCAGGCTTTTGACGGCGATATTCCGAGGATTAAGTATCCTTTGAATATTGAAAGGATGCAGGAAGGGTTGAATTATCTTCTTGGCGAACATGATTTTTCAAGTTTTAAAAGTTCCGGAACGCTGAACCCGAGCAAAGTTTGTTTTATCTCCAGAGCCGAAGTCGAAAGACAGGGCGATAGAGTGTTCATACATATTATAGGAAACAGGTTTCTTTATAATATGGTAAGAACAATAGTCGGTACGCTCCTTGAAATTGAGGGGCATAATCTGCCTGCGGAGCATATGAAAGATGTTCTGAAGGCATGTGACAGGCGAAAAGCCGGTCAAACAATGAGTCCTTTAGGACTTACATTAATGAAAGTAGAATATTAGGGGTAGATCTTTAAAAAAAAGATTTGCCGTAACAATGGAGAATAAGCATGAAAACATATTCAGCAAAACCTCTTGAAGTTGAAAGAAAATGGTATGTAATCGATGCTGAAGGCGAAGTTTTAGGCCGTTTAGCAGTTCGCATTGCAAACATTTTAAGAGGTAAGAATAAGCCGGAATATACTCCAAACGTTGATACAGGCGATTTTGTCGTTGTAGTAAACGCTGAAAAAGTATTAGTTACCGGTAATAAAGAAACAGATAAGATTTATTATCACCATACAGGTTATCCGGGCGGCTTGAAGGCTGCTTCTGTTAAAGAAGTAAGAGAAAAAGACGCAACTAAGTTAATCGAAAAAGCTGTTAAGGGCATGTTACAGCACAATACTTTAGGTGCTCAACAGTTTACTAAATTAAAAGTATATTGCGGACCTAATCACCCGCATGCGGCACAAAAGCCGATTGTATTAGAAAAGGAGGCTAAATAATGGCTGAATCTAAAGAAATTATGGCTACAGGCCGCAGAAAATGCGCGATTGCCGTTGTTAAATTAGTTAAAGGCAAAGGCAGAATTTTCGTTAACGGTAAAAAATTAACTGATTATATAGGTAACATGCCTGCTGTTGAAATGATGGTATACAGACCTTTAGTTTTAACTGAAAATCAGGATAAATATGATGTAAGAGTTAAAGCAGTAGGCGGCGGTATTGTTGCTCAAGCATCAGCTATCAGACATGGGATTTCAAGAGCATTGTTAAAGGCTAACGAGGATTACAAAAATGTATTGCGCTCTGAAGGCTTATTAACACGTGATGCAAGAGTTAAAGAACGTAAGAAATACGGTAGAAAAAGAGCTCGTAAGAGATTCCAGTTCTCAAAACGTTAATTCTTGTTATAAATAAAAAAAAAAAACGGTTTCTTCTAAAGAAGCCGTTTTTTTTATATTAAGTAAATCATTTTCAGTTTTTTTTTATTCATGCATTAATTCGCCTAAATCGAGAACCATACGTTTTTCCGGCGGCGAAAGTTTATACATTTGTTGAGCAAAATTTATTATGTACCATTTGCTTAAACCGATTTTTTCAAAAGTTCCGTCTTTATATAATTCAATTAGCCGGTTTATTTGTTTTTGTGAATTTTTATAAGCTTCCGGATGTTGTCTTAGATACTGTGCCATTGATTTATCTGCGCGTTCTGAATTATAGTATGTTGATGCAAGGCCGTAGTTAGAAAGCAAATCCAGACCATTTTTATTATAAGGTATAAGATGCTCTATACTGCCTTCAGCGGAGGCAAGCAAATTATAGCCGATTTTTGAGGATGAATAATCAGATGCTTTCACGATAAAAGCGGATAAATCATCATGAGATGTTGGCAGCAGAGTTGCTGTTTTTATCATTTGACGTGCAAGTTTTGTATCTTTTAGGGTATCTGTGATTTTTTTTAATTCATATATAAATGATTTTCGGTTAAATGAGGTTTTTGTGGGTATATTAAATATTTTTGCCCGTGTTTGCTGTAACAGTCGTGAAAGTTCAAAGTTGTTGTTTAAAGGTGAATTCATTTGCAGGACTTCGATTTGTTTTAAAAGTTCATTTCGTTGACGAACTAAAGCTTGTTGATTACGAAGTTTTCTGTTCCTAACAACTTTTGAAGAGAGATTTTTTATTGTATCAAGTTCTTCCGGAGTTTTTTCAGGCATTTTAGATGCGAGATGCCGCATTGTGTTTATTACTGTAATTTCTTCGATATTGTTTCCGGCTTCAATTTCTTCTGCAATACGTTTTAGTTTATAATTAAATTCTTTTGCACTAAATGGCTGCCAAACTGGTGCATTCTTGAGTTTACTTTCTGTGATACTCATAAGTTCTTTATATTTTTTTCTTGTATCTTCTGGCATTTCTGTTGAGAGAGCATCAAGTTCTTTAAAATATGGTGTTTGAATATTACGTAATCTTGTGTAGTGTATAGGTGCGATATCTTCTATAATTTCTGCAAGTTTAGCTTGCGGACGTTTTGTTGCTGCAGATTTAATAATAGAAAATACCTGACTTTCAACTGTATGCAGGCAATTTCGATATGGTTCAACGGCTTCTATTATTTTTGATATGGGGCCTGAAAAAACATGACTTGAGATTAGGTGTTCTAAATCTTTAGGATTTAAAAGAATTTTTCCGGAATACATATCCGGAATTTTATATGCCATTAATTCCCGCAGAACTTCAGCATTTTTGGCTGAGCGTCTAAATTGTACCGGCATGATTGGAGAAGGAGCTCTCAAGCCTTCGGCTTGAGAATACCTGCAGGTATTCGAGCTGTTTGTTTTTCTTATTATGTTTGGTCTGTAAATAATTGGTGTTATTCTCACAATATTAGAATATCTCTGAATAGAAATTTTTGCCAGAATGTAAATAAAGTGTTACAAATATAGGAAGCGAAAAATCTAAAAATACTTGCTCAACCCTCTCCTTACGGATGTGGTGCACTATTGTCCGAGATAAATTTTAGGAGTAAAAAATATTAACCCAGTCCCTATATAAACCCCTCCCCGAAATCAAAGATTTCGACCCTCCCACACAGAGGTCAATCTGGCGGGGAGGGTAGGCTCTACACCCGGCGTAGTGGTTCCCTCGCCTTACAGGTGTCTAAATAAAACTATATGTAACTAACCAATTATTTTGCAGACAACTTAAAACAAAATAAAAATTGTTACAAAATTTTACAATAAATTTGAGAAGTTTTTTGTGCCTGTTTTATTAAAAAAACGACAAGCACAAATCAATATTAAGTGTATTTTATATGATTATTAGAGAAGTTTCCTAATATGAAAAAAATATTCAAAAAAACTCCTTTACATTTTCTTAACAAAAGAGAATTTAATAGCAATTTTTATTTTTACCGGCTTTTAAATATATATCCAAGCTGATATAATCGGCTATATAGAAAAGTATATGTGTATGATAAACAAAATTGGTGTAGACAGTACTAGCAACGTAAATAGCGCATTTGTCCGAAGCAAAGAAAATGAAGGAAAGCAAAATCCGAATTTCAAAGGGCTTGGCTCAATTGCACTGCAAGGGATTCAGATTTGCGAAAGAATGCCTATGGTTAATGTTACGGTAATTGATATGCTATCAGCAATATTACCGCGTACAATTGTGGAGTCAACAACCAACTGGTTTGCAGGTTTTGAGGCATTTAGAAGAGAATCCTCCGGACTTGTTGTAAACTGCCTAATCCCGTCTCTTGTTACCTTAGGAATTGCAAAATGTATAAATCCGGCTTTTATGCCTAAAGGTGTCAGCATGTCCCGCTGCTGGGCTGACAGTTCTCTTGTAGATAAGGCTGCTGAATATTATACAAAAGCTTCTTCTAAAGACAAGGTTATGGAATCGCTTAAGAACATTCTCGGAAATATTGAAGGATATAGCGGAAAAGAACGTGTTGTTTTCAAAGATGTATTAGGAAAAGATTTAGATACTTATGCCCAAAAACTTGCTGAGATTTCACGTGCCAAAGAGGATAAAAGGACATTTGGCGATAGAGCAGGTAAATGGTTTAGAACCACATTTGGCAAAGAGAAAAAGGAAGTCAATCCGATTAGTGAGATTGCAAAATCAATTATTGACAAAACCCGTGTCGCAGAAAATATAAAGGTTGTAGATGGAGGAAAAAGCGTAAATGCTTCTTCTGTTGAAGCTTTGTTAAAAGATTCTGTTAAATTTTTCAGAGAGTTTCAGAAGCCGGAAAATAACCTGAGTATTGAAAATTTTGCAAAACAAAGCAAAAAACTTGTTAAGACAAAGAGCTTATTAGGGCTCGGCGTAATCCTTCCGCTTGCTATATCAATGCAGTATATTAACCGCTGGATTACGGGAAAAATCTCCGGTGTAAAAGGAGCACCTATTTATGAAGATTTCGGAAAAAATAAAAACCTTATTGAACAAAATCCGGAAGCTAAGGAAGGTTTAATAAAACAAAAACTCATATCAATATCTTCAATGATAGGTGTAGCGCTGCTTTCTATGATGAAAAAGCCTACAATGAATATGCTTGAATTCAAAGGAATGTTCCCGACAATGGATCAGGCAAGGATTATTTCAACAGCAACATTTGCTTCCCGTATGGCTGCAGCTGATGATAAAAATGAGCTTGCGGAAGCAACTGTAAGAGATATTGCAACATTTTCAAGCCTCTACTTCTTGGGTGATTATGCAGCAAAAGCAGCAGCAACTATTATTCAAAAGAAAACCGGAGTTGTACTTTTGAATGAGACAAAAGAACTTGATAAAAACGCAGGTTCGCTTAAAAAATTCTGGCATTGGGTTAAAGATACTAATATAAAATCATCAGAAGAAGTGCTCGGGCAAACAGAAAAAGAATTAAAACGTGCAAAGAATTTGCGTTCTGCTTGCCAGGTAACTAACCTTGGTGTATCATTAGCATTGTTAGGGATAATCATTCCGATATTTACACGCAGAAATACAAAGAAAAAGCATGAACAGGCAATGAAGCTTGCTCAGGAAAATTCACAACAACAAGCCGAAATACAAAAACCGGCCCACACTCCGCTTAATGTCGAATACTCTTCATTAACCCGGGGGTTCAGGGCAAAATCAGAAATAGCATAAAGGTAGATTATGAAAGTACAATCAACTCAACAACAATTTAATCCGCAATTTCAGGGCCCGATAGACTCTTCAATGCGATTTCTTGCCACCAATCAAGCAATCGTAGCAAATGGTGTCGATTAAAATTTTATACTAGCCCCAAAAACCACAAATGATATGATAAAGCACGAACACACTCCCAGTCTGGAACAACTGAAA
>CALVEE010000165.1 GCA_944326495.1 Candidatus Gastranaerophilales bacterium
AATCCGAGCCCGATATTGAGAAGTTAAAACTTGCTAAAGTTGAAGGTGAAAAACAGAGGACAAAGAACGATTTATTCTATCTGTCGCTTGCAATAGCTATAAGAGAAGGAATTGCAGATATTGAGTCCGTTAAAAAAGTTCTGAATGGTGCTTTTGCGGAATTAAGTTTTGATAATCTTAAATCAGTAAAATTTGTAGGCGATGGTACGTATCTGCAGTTTGCGGATAAATACATTGAGATACGCCCGTCAGGAACCGATGCTAAAACTAAAGCATACGGCGGCGGAGAAAAACTTGATGATATTGCAAAATTTGCCCTCGTTCTCGGCAACTATTCGAGAGAAAGAACGGAATTGCATAAGGAGCTTATATCTAGCGAGTTTTACAATAATTCAAAAGATAAAGCAATGGATTATTATCTTAAGTTTGTAGAAAAAGATGCAAATAATGAGACTTTTGTAATTCCGGATTATAAATTTTAGAAAACAAAAGCGGGATTTTATCCCGCTTTAATTTTTATGATATAATAGAAAAATGAAGGAAAGCTGGTTTAAATTATCAGACAAGATAAGGTTTTTGCTTGTAGGCGGATTTAATGCCGGAGTGTCATACCTTATATATTCTGCAATTTGTTTAATATTAGGAGAGAGCGCATACCAGATTGCGCTTGCGCTTGCTTGGGTTTTTTCTTCGGTTGTTTCGTTTACGACACAGAAATTTCTTGTTTTCAGAGGCAGAGGCAACTGGGCTAAAGAGTATATAAAATGCTGTACAACCTGGGTTTTTAGTTATCTTATAAATGCAGGATTATTAGAGACTTTTGTCAAAATCCTTCACTTAAATGTTTTTATTGCGCAGATTATTGCAACTCTTACCGCAGCTGTCTTTACATATTGTCTGTTTAAAAAATTTGCTTTTAGGGTAAAAAAGGTTTAAAGTTTCCATTTCCTGCGCAGGCGCAGAAGCGTATTTCGGTTCTTCATATCAGTTATTGCAAAGTCTACAGCTTCTCTTAATCTCTGCGTGCTTTCTCCCGGCTTGAAGGCAATACCGTAGGGTTCTCTGGAGTATCTTTTAGGCAGAAGCTTGACGGATTTATCTTCAAAAGTAAAAGTACTTAAAATTGTATCGTCCGAAGTCAATGCATCAATTTTTCCGGCTTTTAGAGCTTCATAGGCAACATGGTAATTCCTGAACCCGATAATTGTAGCATTTGGTGCAAGTGTGAGCATATTTTTTTCGGCAGTAGTTCCGAATACAACACCGACATTACATCCCGCTAAATCCGCAATTGAAGTAATCGGGCTGTTAGTTCTTATTAACAATGCCTGACCTGCGTAATCATACGGAATAGAAAAATCAATGATTTCCTCTCGCTGCGGCGTGATAGTAACAGTTGCAATTACCATATCAACTTCGCCGGTAGAGACTTTTAGCATTCTGTTTGCCGGCGTTACCGGATAAAATTCTACTGCATTAGGACTTTTTAGGATATAATAAGCTATATTTCTTGCTAAATCTGCATCATATCCTTGAATTTCCCAGTTTTTATCATAAAAACCGAAAGGCTTTGAGTCGGTATTAATTCCGACTTTTATAGTTCCTCTTTTTATAATTTCTTCATACAAATCAGGCTCATCATACTTTTCGGGCTTAAAAATAAAGAAATAAATCCCGACAAGTACAAGAAATAAAAGAATAAGAATTACGGCAAGTCGTTTCATTTTGCTAACTTAGGCTTCCTTCCGCAGGATTTATCCTCATCGCAATATCCGAGGCGCTCGCATTTCGGAACAAGATAAGATTTAAGCCACGGCTCTTCTTTAATAAGTTCGTCGCACATCATCTTAATCATTGTTCTGATTTCATACTGAGCCCTTGTACATAGTCTCAAATTAGCTAAATGAATCATCTCTCTCAAATTCAAACTTGCCACAATTGAGCTTGCTGCCGCATTCGGAAGAACCGCCCTGGCGTCCTCTGCCGGAATTCCCGCTTCTGTAAATTCACAGTACAGCTTTGAAATCTCGCCCATAAAATCAACAAATTTCGATTTTAATTCTTCATTTTTTAATATTGTAGGCGGAATAATATAATCAAACTGTCCCTTTTCTTTAACATATCTTTGTGATTTTTGGGAAAAGGACATGTGCCTGTGTCTTACAAGCTGGTGTGTGCAGGCTCTTGAAACATTTGATATCGCAAAAGTAACCTGAATATGCTCAATTGTAGAATAATGCCCCGAAGAGATTACTCTTTCAATCAAGCTAAGCATTTTTTCTTCATCGTCTGTACTATTATAAATCTCATACGGACTTAGTGCGCTATAACATGTGCGGCAGGCCGTATATATAGTTTTCAGCATATTTTCTGGTTTTGAAATCAAATTCACAACCGGTTTATTATTATCTTCCATACTCTCCCTTTTCCTATAAATATTTATTACATAGCACTAGTTGCAAATGAAGCAGCTTCTTCATAAGGATTTTCGATACCTGCAGTTTCAGCCGCCTTAAGAGCAGTCTCAAAAGTCTTATCCGAATTTTCAGCAATCTGCGGATTTTCTAATAAAGCTTTTAAATCATGCTTAACATCATCAGCACCCTTAAACAACATTGAACGGCCGAGTGCTTCTGCTTTCGGATCAGAAAAATCACTAATTTTCGGAGTTTCAGGTTCTTTAATCTCCGGTGCAGGTTCCTGCGCAGGTTTTTGTATCCCGCTGTAATTTACCTGATTAACACTAAATTTTGGACCATTTACTTCACTCATGTTGTCTACCTCGCTTTATTTATTCAATTATATCATATTCTAATTTTTATCAACCATCCATTTGTTCTAAAACGCGTAATTAAAATTTTTTGCTAGTAAAAAGGAAATTTTTTACAAAAATTTACGTTTTACACTCATTGTCAGTATTTTATTATCTGCACATAAAACGCTTATTCTTCCTTTTTTGGAGTCATAATCAGTAATACTTCCCGCATTTTTATATTCCGTGTTATTTTCGTTTATTTCAAGCGCTTCCGGAGAAACTGCAAGACAAGTATCATTATGATAAAAATATGCACTTCCCCAGGGATAAATCGCTCTTATAAGAGCATGGTTTTCTTTTGCCGTTTTGGTAAAATCAAGTTCTAACCCTTCCGGATGCGAATAATAGCTGGCTTTATCCTCTCTCTGTGTAAGCGGGATTATAATATCTTCTCTTAGAGCTTTCAAAAGTTCGCATACAACTCCTCTTGCAGTAAGTACAGTTCTGTCCTTCAATGATTTACCGGTATCAGAAGGGTATATTTTTATTTCTTCCTGTGCTAAAATCGCGCCGGTATCATAACCCTTGTCAATAAGGTGAAATGTTACGCCGCTTGTGTCTTCGCCGTTTCTGATTGTCCAGAAATACGGGTTAGGGCCTCTGTATTTGGGAAGAAGCGATGGATGCGCGTTTATTGATGCAATCTTTGGAATATCATATATTTCTTTTTTTATCTTTTCACCCCAGGAGCCGACCAGAATTATATCAGGATTAAGTCTCAATAGAGCTTTCTTAAACTCTCCGGTATTTACCCCTCTTGCATCTATTTCCGGAAGATTATAACTTTTTATATAATTATATTCATGTGACGGATTTAGAATGTCTTTGATTTTTCTTATTATCGGGCGGTATTTCACTCTCTCATATCTAAAAACTCCGGCAATCTGACAGTTAGCATCAAGCGTGCCTGCTATAAGGTTGGTAAACATTGTACCGTATCCGATAATAACTACTTTGAGCATGAAATTATATCCTTTTCAATTTGTAGCTTTAATTCCTCAAGTGACGGGAATTTTATCTCATCTCTAATCTTTTTCAGGACTTCTATTTTAATCTTTTTCCCGTATAAATCTCCGGAAAAATCTAAGATGTGAGCTTCTACCACCGGTTCAACAGTGTTATGGACAGTAGGTTTCATGCCCCAGTTAAGCAGGGCATGCCTGTTATCAATTTTTGCCGAATAAACCCCGTACGGTATTTTAACTATATTTTCCGGATATTTTATATTAGCCGTTGGAAAACCGATTGTTCTTCCAAGCTGTGCGCCTTTTATTACGGTTCCTTCAAGCAAAAAACTGCTGTTTAGAAGAAAATCAGCTTCTTCTATCTTTCCTTCTCTTAATAGTTTTTTTATAAATGTAGAGCTTACGACTTCGCCGTTAAACTCTAATGCCGGAGTACAAAAATATTTATAACCGTACTTTTCCTGGTTTTGTTCAAGAAATTCCGAATTACCGCTCTTATTTTTTCCGAACGTATGATTAAATCCGGTTGAGATAGATGCCGGAGAGAATTTTTCTGTTAGAAAATTTAGATATTCCTCTGCCGTAAGGCTTGCAATTTTGCTGAAATCCAGCTCTACAACCTCATTTACCCCCAGACTTTTTATCTTATTTACAGACTCTTCTCTTGGTAAAATATATTCATAAGCACGGTTGAAATACTTAGCCGGAGACTCTTTAAAAGTAATAAGTACAGTATCATCAGAGAATTCTAATGCAGTATTAATCACAGCCTGATGTGCAATATGAACCCCGTCAAAAAAACCTAAAATTAAACTCTTTTTCATAACTTAAGCAATAACGTTAAGTTTTCCGCCTAAAATCTGGTTATGGCAAAAAGTCTGCCATTCATTAATATTGTCGTAAACCTGGGGTAATTTTTCTGCTGAAACAGTTTTCTTATTTACATAAGGGGTCAATGAATTAAATGAAGTATCGCCGATAGTTTCGTTAGAACGATTATTATAAAAAGGCATGTTAGCGCTCATATTATAACCGTGATTATTAACTGATATTGCAGAAACTAGCATAGTCACCCCTTTATTATGTCAAACAGGCATTAAACCGCCTACATATGAATTCTACCACATACTTTTTTTTTGTGCAATAACTATGTTGGGGAATTTAAAAATTTTATCCGGTACTCTCTCTTTTTATGCTAAAATATGTTTATTAGTAAATAAGGGAATAGAATATCATGAAAATGTCAAAATTATTCGTTCAGACTTTAAGGGAGTATCCTTCTGACGCAGAAGTTATATCACATAAGATGCTTGTAAGAGCAGGTTTTATAAGAAAACTCACAAGCGGAGTTTATAATTATCTTCCGCTTATGTGGCGGGTTTTAAAGAAGATTGAAAATATTGTAAGAGAAGAAATGGATTCAGCAGGCGCGCAGGAGCTTCTCATGCCTTTTGTCCAGCCTAAAGAACTCTGGGAAGAGTCCGGCAGATGGGAAGTTTACGGTAAAGAGCTTATGCGGCTTAAAGACCGTCATAATCGCGAAATGTGCTTAGGGCCTACGCATGAAGAAATTATCACGGCAATTGCAAGGGATGGCTTAAAATCTTATAAACAACTCCCTGTAAATCTTTATCAAATTCAATCGAAATTCCGTGATGAAGTTAGACCCCGTTTCGGACTCCTAAGAGGCCGCGAGTTTATTATGAAAGACGCTTACAGCTTTGATATGACACAGGAAGGGCTTGAAAAAGAGTATGATAATATGGCAAAAGCCTACACCCGTATATTTAAAAGATGTGGATTGAATACAAAAATGGTTCAGTCGGATTCAGGTGCAATCGGCGGAAGCGTAAGCCATGAATTTATGGTAATCACTGATACTGATGCCGGCGAAAACGATGTTTTCTATTGTGAATGCTGTGATTATTCAGCTAATTCAAATCATGCAGTATCAAAACTTCCGGAAGCTAAGATTGCCGGGGATTATACAAAAGCTGAAATTGTTGATACTCCCGACACTCATTCTATTGAAGAGTTGTGTGAATTTTTAAATATTCCCGCAACTTTGATTGTAAAAACTCTTGTCTATATAATTGATAAGAAGCCGGTCTTAGCACTTATAAGAGGTGATAAAGCCGTTGAGGAAACCAAATTAATGAATGCCTTTGGCGGAGTTGATATCAGAATTGCAACCGCAGGCGAAATCGAAGAAATGATGGGGGTAAACGGAGGGGTAAACGGTTTTGAGGCTGAAAAAGGATTTATCGGACCAAACGGTTTGAAGGAATATAACGGTTATCCGATAACAGTTATTGCTGATGAAACAGTAAAAGGAATGAAAAACTTTGTAATCGGGGTAAATCAGAAAGATAAGCACGGTGTCGGATATAACTGGGAAACAGACGTTAAGCTTCCCCAAACAATTGCCGATATAAGACTTGTTGAAGCCGGAGAGTTATGCCCTGTATGCGGAAAACCGTTAAAAGTAACACGCGGAATTGAAGTCGGAAATATTTT
>CALVEE010000166.1 GCA_944326495.1 Candidatus Gastranaerophilales bacterium
CTGCGCTTTTAATCGAGCCAAGACCTTTTATAACAGATTGAGCCGGCTTGCTCTGGATAAATTTAGAGCCTTCAATTCTGTCACCAAACCTTGCTGCTTTTCCAGCGAGACTTGTTTCATATTTACCCCCGCAAGCTTTTGAATAAGCATCAGCTCCAAAATTCAGCGCAAGCCAAGTCGGAAGCACCAGAAGCGGATATTCAATAAACGGTGTTATAACCCCCATCATATCAACTTCTTTTACAGTTTCCTTAAAGCTTTTGTGTTCATAATTATCCGGCACATAATAAAAGTTAGGTATCTTAACAGGCTGCTGTAGTTGTCCTATAGACGCTTGAATTGGTTTTGCTAAACGCTGTTTTTCAGGCATTTGCGAAGCATTTGCCTGATAATTATTATATTGGTTGATATTCGGATTAATTTGCGTCACAATAATGAACCTTCATAAACCTAACTATTTATATAAAAACATTATTGCAGAAAAAATTGCCTAAAATTTTAAATTTGATTATACAATGTAAATTTTCTTAACAAAAATATTTTGCGAGAAAAATAATATTTCCCGCAAAAATTCTGTAAATCGGCTGCACTATAGGCTAAAAAACATCTGTCTTAATTGGGTTTTTAAATTTCGTAATACTTCCCTGAAATAATAAGTTTACATCGCCTACCGGCCCGTTTCTGTGTTTTGCAACTATTATGGTTGCAGTACCTTTATTAGCAGCTTTTTCTGAAGCATCCTCATCTTCGTCTGCATTTTTATAATAATCTTCTCTATATATAAACATTACAATATCGGCATCTTGTTCAATAGAACCAGATTCTCTTAAGTCAGAAAGCATTGGGCGTTTATCGTTTCTGGATTCTACAGCACGTGACAATTGTGAAAGAGCAATAATAGGCACATTTAATTCTTTTGCCAAAATTTTTAACCCTCTTGAAATCCCTGAAATCTGCTGCATTCTGTCTTCTCTTCCAGTCCCTTCAATCAATTGCAGATAGTCAATAACTATCAATCCCAGATTTTTTTCAGACATAGCAAGCCGTCTGCATTTTGCCCTCAAATCCGTAATTGTACACCCTGCTGTATCATCAATATAAATAGGCGCTTCTGAAATGTTACTGGATGCAAGAGCAAGCTTTTCCCAATCCTTAGCCTGCAAATTACCTGTCTTAAGCCTTTGAGTATCAACCTCGGCCTCGGATGCTAACAAACGCTGTGCCAATTGTTTTTTGGACATTTCTAAAGAAAATACAGCAACTGGTTTTTCGGCTCTTAGTGCAACATTCTGAACTATATTTAATGCAAAAGCTGTTTTACCCATTGCAGGCCTTGCTGCAAGGATTATCAAATCCGATTTTTGCAGCCCGTTTGTTAAGCTGTCTAAATCATAAAACCCAGTAGGAACACCTGTTAAGCTTCCCTTATTATTACAACGCTCCTCCAGCTCTGAATAAGTATCATATATCAAATCTTTGATAGGAGAAAGCGAATTAGATGCCTTTTGCGAAGCTATATCAAATATAAGTTTTTCTGCCTGTTCTAAGGACTCTTCAATCGGGTTTAAATCATAGCCAGTTGCTACAATCTCAGAACCCGCATTAATCAATGAGCGTTTAATAGCCTTTTCCTGAACGATTTTAGCATAATACTCAACATTGGCTGTAGTAATAGTTTTGTAGCTCAAATCATTGATAAAAGCACGCCCGCCTACAACTTCCAGCTTTTGATTCATATTCAAAACATCTGAAACAGTAACAATATCGAGCTTGTCTTCGCTGTTGTATAATTCCAGCATTGCTTCATACACATGACGATGAGCCGGCTTATAAAAAGAATCGGGTTTTAGGATTTCAACAACCTTGTTCATACAATTAGGGTTAACAAGAATTGCTCCCAAAATAGCCTCTTCTGCATCAATATTTTGAGGCATAAGCTGGGATAAATCTTCCTGCTGCTTTTTCTTTTTAGATGTATATGAAGCCGTCATTAATACCTCCGATTAATTTAAGTTATTTACTGCCGTAACAACAATTTCAGCTGCTTCTTCCGGCTTAATGTTAGAAATTTCGCCGCTATTACGGTCTTTAAATTCAACAAGCCCTTCTGAAATAGTTTTTCCTACTGTTATCCGATACGGGAAACCTATTAAATCCGCATCTTTAAACTTAACCCCTGCACGCTCATCCCTATCATCAATAACAGCTTCAACCCCGTGTTTTTTCAGCGTTACATAAATATCGTTTGCAACCTTCATCTGGAGTTCGTCTTTAGTACTTACAGGAATAACAATTGCGTGATAAGGAGCAATGGCTAACGGCCATTTAATCCCGTGCTCGTCATAATGTGCTTCAACAGCAGCCGCAGCAGTTCTTGAAATCCCAATACCGTAACAGCCCATAATGTATGGTTTTGTCTTTCCATCGATATCTGTATACACAGCATTCATTGGTTTTGAATACTTTGTTCCAAGCTGGAAAATATTCCCCACTTCTATTCCACGTGTAACCTTAAGAGGTTTACCGCAAACCGGGCACAACTCTCCTGCTTCTACAAGCCTTATATCCGCAATCGTCTCTGGAAGTTTTATTTCTACATCCCAATTATAGCCAACACCGTGTTTGTCTTTTTGGTTAACCCCAATTACAAAGTTTTTCATCTCTCTTACTGTTTCGTCTGCTATTACTGTTATTGGATACCCATTATATTCCTTCAAACCGTTCGGGCCGATAAATCCTTTTTCAGCTTCAAAACCGTTTACTCCCATCATTTCTTCGATTTCACCGGCCGTTGCAATTCTTATATCTACACCGCCAAAAGCATTCATAAGCTTTGTTTCTTCAACTGCCTTGTCACCTCTTATTAAAGCTAAAACAGGCTTCTTATCAATAATATAGACAAGAGTTTTTACAATCAAAGACGCAGGAATATTTAAGAATTCACAAAGCTCTTCTATAGAATGAGTGTTCGGAGTATCAATGATTTCTGCCTGTTTAAAATCACCTGCAACTTTTGCTTCAGCAAGTTTTGAAACAGCATGGTTTGAGTTTGCCGAATAATCACAGCTTTCGCAGTAGAACACATCATTTTCTCCGGCATCTGTATCAGTAATTACCATAAACTCGTGGCTTACGCTTCCGCCGATTGCGCCTGAATCAGATTGAACCATTTTTTTTTTTTTTTCGCATCTTTTGAAAATACGAGTATAAGCCTTTGCCATATTTTCGTATTCTTTTTCAAGCCCTTCTTGTGTCATATCAAAGCTATAAGCATCTTTCATAATGAATTCACGTCCTCTTAGAAGCCCAAAACGAGGTCTCACTTCATCACGAAATTTTGACTGAATTTGATAAAGATTCACTGGCAGCTGTTTGTATGACTTAAGCCCGTCTCTGGCAATAGCAGTAATAATCTCTTCGTGCGTAGGCCCCAGGCACATCTCACGATTATGCCTATCCTTAAGCCGCATTAATTCTTTACCGTATACATCCCAGCGCCCGGACTCTTCCCATAATTCTTTTGGCTGTACAAAAGGCATCAAAAGCTCTTGAGCACCAGCAGAATCCATTTCTTCTCTTACAATATTTTCAATCTTCTTTAAAACTCGCCACATTAGCGGTAAATAATTGTATACTCCACTAGTAAGCTTTCTTATAAAACCTGCTCTAACAAGCATTTTATGCGATATAACTTCTGCATCCGAAGGATACTCTCTTAAAGTTTGTACGAATAATTTTGACATTTTCATGATAATTGATTCCCCTTAGTTCTGATTTATACATAAAATCTTATCATAAATAGAACTCTTAAAAAACTTTATTTCATAAGTTTAAATAAAAAACATAAATATTTTAACTATATATTATGAAATAAACTAGTGTAATTTTGAAGATAAATATAAAGACACCGATTTAGACTTGAAGTAATTTTATCAGCCAAAGCTCTTGATGTGCTGAAGCAAAGATTTACCACACTCTATTTTTTAGCAGCGTTTGGTTGTCTAGTAACCTATCTTCATTACCATGAAAAATATCACCATCTGTGTAGGCAATTTCCTTTTTACATAGCTTAACCACATCCACTACATAT
>CALVEE010000167.1 GCA_944326495.1 Candidatus Gastranaerophilales bacterium
TACTTCATTAGCTTCTTTTTGAGTAACTTTTGATTTCTTTGCAATTTCTTGTACTAATTCTTCTTTGTTCATTATAAAACTCCTTTCTTCTAATTACAAATTCTATTATACAGACTCCATTTTAAAAAGCAAGTACTTTTTTGTTGGAAATAGTTATTTTTTCTAGCTTGCAGACCGGGAGGTAAATATATTAGAAAATCCGGCCTGCTGTAAAGCCGGCTGGAATGTCCGTAAATTATATATTTCAGCTATTCCTGAATGTTTATAATACTTCCCTTTTGGCCGTCTGAAAATTCATATGCCTGCTGTATTTTTTGAGATTTTTGAGTCTTTCTTAACTCATTTTTAACATTTTCCATGCTTTTTTCAAGCTTTTTTATGTTCTGCATCTCAATAGTTCTAATCTCATCTAAGATAGTATCCAGCTCTTTTTGCTGCACGGGAGTCAGTTCAAGGTATTTAAGAATGCATTTGCAGCTCAAGAATAATTGTTCGCGGGATTTTATCATGGTAATTGCATTATCAAAATCCTCATTATCTATCATTCTTGAGATATCTTCAGCTCCGTTTTTAAGCTGGCTGTACTGGAGCATGAGCTGTTCAAATTGTTTCTCATCCTGCATTATTTTCATCCTTTCTAAGAGCAGGGTGTTCTATACCGTCCATTGCCTGCTGTTCGCGCATTGCTTCTTCTACGGTTACAGTGCCGTTTTGAATTTCTATAGCTTTTTGAAAGCCCCATCTTATGTTGGTTAAATCTTCTATTACAATATCAATAAGTTCTGATTTTCTGGTTACATTTGCTTTGATAAGGTTCATTGTCATGCGGTTATAAAGCTTAAAAAGACTTTTTGCAACATCATTGCCGTTTTCTAAATCTATAGTGCGCATTAGTTCTCTAAGAATTTTTCGCGCCCCGTCAATATTTTCTGCACGCTCTTTAAGGTTTCCTTCGGCTATAGCGCTTTTTGCTTTCTGCAAGAACTGCAGGGCGCCGTCAAACAAAAGTATCATCAGCTTTTCCGGTGTCGCTGTTGTTATGTTGCTTGTCTGGTATTGTTTTATGTACTTACTGTATGGATTTACTGGCGGCATTCTATATTATACCTTCTTGTTTACAAATATTCCGGAAGCCATATTTAATTTCTGTACTAATTCCCCAAGTTCATTTCCGGATATTGTTTCTATTAACCTATTAGTTGAGCTGTCATATAATTCTATTATATCATCTTTTACATTTAATTTTACATAAAATTCTTTATTAGGATTTTCTACATCATCAATTTCAGAGTCAGTATCCTCATCTATTACCGTATCTTCCTCTACCAATCCGTCTTCAAATGTATCATTTGTATGTTTATCTTGTTTTTCATCGTGCCGTTTAGGATTACTGCGCTCGTCATCTTCTTTTGGGCGCACCCTCTGGTTTACGCTAAGCCCCTGAACCTGGCGCCCCGTATTAGCTGCATCAGCTTGTATAGCCTGCTCTGTACGGCTTGTCAGTTCAGCAGAGGTTGATTCCTTAACAGCACCGGTGTTTGCTATTGATAAACCATCCATGCCCATTTTATGAAGCTTCCTTTACAAATGTTAACTTTTATTATCTTATGATATAATTTGGTTAAGGTTATCATTTAAAAGAAGGATTTATTTCATGAGTAAGAGCTTATTTATAGATTTTATGGAAAAGATGCTGGCTTTTCCTTTGTGGATTAAGCAGACTATATTTTTAAATTTGTCTAATGATTTAACTACATATTTGAGTAATGAATTCTTAGATGTTCAAGAAGGCGAGCTATTCCATATCTATAAACCGGTGTTATCAGAACTCGGGCAGAATGAACTTCTTACTAAAGAGTCAAAATTTGATGAGAGCATCTACTCATTTATGAACTGCTGTTCTAAAGGCATGTCGCTGATTGAAATAGCAATCGAAAACAATTTTACTCTTGAAGAAGTTGCAAAAGCTTTCACTTTTTGCAGGACTTCCGGTTTCTTCTCAAGCGAGGTTCCAAATCTTATCAGTGCAATAGCAGGATTTATTGCAGGGAAATACCGGACAGGTGAATATTTTATCCGGGCAGGTAAAATGACGATTGAACAGCTTGACGAAGTGCTTAATAAACAGCAGGAAATGAATGCTTCCGGAAAGCACGTCTTTATTGCAGAATTAATGGTTCAGATGGGATTTGTTAGAGAAAAGGACGTAAAAAGTATTATCTTTATGAAAGAAGAGGCCGGAAAAAGATTTTCTCTTAATCCTGACGATATCCCGACGCTTGCGATGGAAAAAGAAAGTTTTGATATCAGGGTTGAAAATACACGGCTTAAAGAAGAAAACGAAATTCTTAAGCAAAAAATAGATGCTCTTTTAACATTTATCAAAGACCATAAAGAAAATGAATAGCCGTATTGAATACATAAGGGATGGACTTGTAGAAGAATTTCATGAGGGCTTCATTGAAAGGCTGGATATTCCGTCCGGAGATGAAACTCCTTATTATCTGCGCTCCTGCGCTAAGCCATTGCAGGCTTCTCTTTTAACAGATTACAATATTGAGCTTGAAGAGGATGAGCTGGCACTAATTTGCGGCTCGCATGCCGGAGAAGAGTGCCATATAGAGACTGCAAGAAGAATTTTGAAAAGATATAATATTGATGAGGGTCTTTTAAAATGCGGAGTCCATGCGCCTCTTTCCCGTTCAATGCAGGATAAAATGCTATTGAGAGGCGAAAAGGCGAGGGCAATTCATAACAATTGTTCAGGGAAACATGTCGGATTTTTGGTTTTATGTAAAATTAACGGCTGGGATTTAGAAACGTATTATAAGCCGGAACATCCGCTTCAAAAAGCAATAAAGAATAAAATTAACACACTTTGTGAAATTAAAAATATTTACCCAGAAACAACAGACGGGTGCGGGGTTCCGATTTTGAGCATGCCATTATATAACATGCTTATCGGGTACAAAAATCTGCTTAAATACACTAAAATAATAGAGTCTATAAGAAATAACCCTTATATCTTCGGCGGAGAAGGCAGAATTGAGACAGAAATTATTGAAAAAACTGATAACTTGATTGCAAAAGCCGGAGCCGGCGGGTTATGCATTGTAATGAACATCAAAGAAAAAGACGGATTTATAATAAAAATAAATGATTGTTCAATGGAAGCAAGAAGGTTTGCGGCTCTGGATATGATTAACAAACTCGGCTGGGGAAATATTGAATATGATAATAAAATCAAAACACTTCAAGGAAAGATTGTAGGAGAAATTAAGGTATATGAAAATTAAAGTAAACTGTCCCGCAAAAATTAACCTTACCCTGGAGGTTGTAAACAAACGAGACGACGGATTTCATAATATCAAAAGCATAATGCATACAATCAGCCTTTTTGATTATCTGACTATAGAAGCTCATAAATCAGCAGCTTCCGATATACAGCTAAGCGGAAACAGCAGTGAAATTCCGTATAACGAAAAAAATCTTGTATATAAAGCCTGCGAAGCTTTCTTGCAGAAGAGCGGTATAAACGCGGAAATAGATATCTATATAGAAAAACATATTCCTGTCTCTGCCGGTCTGGCAGGCGGAAGTACTGATGCTGCCGGTGCAATTTGGGGATTAAATGAAATTTTTGACACCCCCTTAACTAAAGATGAAATACATAACCTCTGCGCCATGCTCGGTTCGGATTTAAATGTTTGTCTTGAAGGCGGGTGTATTCTTGCTCAAGGCAGAGGCGAGATTATAAAAAAACTTGATACAGAAATAAACTATCCGATAACTTTAATTAAACCTAAAAGGCTCGGAATTTCAGCAAAAGAAGCTTATACAAAATACGCCTCTCTAAAATATAAGCCCCAAAATAATATGACAGAAAAAATGCTGGAAGCCCTTAGAACTAATTCGGATATTAAAAACTTTTTATACAACGATTTAGAATACGCTATTTCAGATGATTACGCCGAACTAAAAAAAATAAAAGAAACTATTCCAGCATCAATAATGTCCGGCTCCGGCTCAACGTATTTTGTAATGGAAGATAGTATTAGTGAAGATTTGAGCAATGATTATTTAATAATAGACGGCCTGCATTTTATCCCCGCCGGTGTGAATTGTAACAATTTCGTCACAAACTAGCAAATAATCCTTTTAGAGGTTATATTATGCTATGAGGGTATTTATAATTGTGTTAGTGAATATCCTTAACATGAGGTCTTAGTGTGGTAGACAACAGATCAGCAGGTTTTTACGGCATAGGCGGGGCATTTAATTTTAAAAGCGGTGACCCGTCAGGTACTGCAGCAAAAATGAGTCAGGATAAATACGGCTCTGAAGCTATGTATCTTCCGCCGCTTGAGGAGGAAGAAGAAGGCGATAATATGTATAATCAGCCTTTTGTAGATAGAAGCGCACTTTTAAGAGCTACGCTTAATTCTCTTGCCATGACGAATGTTGCATCCGTTCTGAATTCAAAAAAGCATAAAAAGAATATTAAAGACCTTCTTGATGAAGAGAAGGAAGAAAACGAAGAAGAGATTGAACGCATCGAAGCCGAAGCAGATGAAGAATTCAGAGAGGCGCAGGAATAAAATATACTACTGCTTATTTTTCTCTCTTGTTTCTCTATAGGCTTTCATAATCATATTTCTTGCCTCAAGCGCCTGATCATGCGTAAGCGGCGGAACACCTTTGAGCGGATAATCTATTCCTAAATTCTCATATTTCGGGATTGCCATATCATGATAAGGAAGAACATCCAGAGCTGCAATATTATGAAGTCCTGCTAAAAACTCACCGAGTCTTGTTAAATATTCTTCTTTAAACGTAATTCCCGGAACAACCACATGCCTTACCCACATTGGCTTCTTAATCTCTGATAAGTATTTTGCAAACTCCAAAATATTTTTATTAGAATGTTTTGTAAGTTTTTTATGCTCCTCGTCATCAATATGCTTAATATCCAGAAGCACAAGACTTGTATATTTTAAGAGTTCATCAACTTTTTCCGTATTATCCCTGTTAAAAAGAACACCGGAAGTATCAAGCGCTGTATGAATACCGCTTTCTCTTGCTCTTTTGAACAATTCAGTTACAAACTCCATCTGACACATCGGCTCACCGCCTGTTACAGTTATCCCGCCTGCACAAAATTCTTTAACCCCTTCATATTGGCTGAGAATTTCATCAACAGACATCTTATTATTGTCCTTAAATTCCCATGTATCAGGATTGTGGCAGTACTGGCATCTCAGTGGACACCCCTGGGTAAATACAACAAATCTAATCCCGGGCCCGTCAACCGTACCGCAGCTTTCTACTGAATGTATATTTCCATAAATCTGTTCTGTCATAATTTCTACCTCACTTTTTATATTTTATTACAAAAGTAAATTACATACCAAGCTTACATTTATCTTTTTTTCCTCTGTTCCGCGGGTATAAAACAAAGGGTATCTGTAGTTTTCGGTACAGCCTCAAATACGGCGGCTTCTCTCCCGCAGGGCACAAGTGTCCAAGAAAAATTTTAGAGGTTCGCCCCCAGCCAAATATCAGTTAGAACCCCTCCCCGAAATCAAAGATTTCGACCCTCCCACAGGGGGCGGGTAGGCTCCACACCTGGTGTGACGGCTCCCTCGCCCCTTGTGGGAGCGGATTTGCGGACGGACGGTAGTCCGGATAGCGAACAGACTGAACCGACTAAGCCGTGAGGCTTAAAGGTGAAGCTCTGTGAG
>CALVEE010000168.1 GCA_944326495.1 Candidatus Gastranaerophilales bacterium
ACGTTTTAAGGGAATAAGTCATGACAAAAGTTAACAACGACAATTTAATCAACACATTACCGAAAAAGCTCAAGCCTGCTGCAAAATTTGTAAGACATCAGGAGCAGGCATCGGGGCTTTCTACGTCCCGTTTTATACAGGACGTTACAACCTGCCTTGTACCAAAAGCAGTTTTTTCAAGAAGCCTTGCGGATTTAACTGAAAACACTTTTTTGGAAACTTCGGAAGAGACTCTTATTTACCTTGTGCCGGCTATTTTAGGAGAAAAAGTTTCAAGGAAGATTTTTTCTAAAGGGCTTGATAAAAATTTAAAAAAGGAAGTTGCAACGACCGGAGTTGAACTTGTTAATAAAGGCGGAAAAAATAACAAACAGGTTTTGCCGGTAAAAGCTGCTATTGCTCTTGCTGCTATGCTAATTCCGCTTACTGAATTTTCTCTGAATTATATAAAAAACCTCATGACTTTAAAGCTTTTTAATAAAAGCGATTTCAAAAATATTGCGTCGTTAGAAAATAATCAGGAAGATAAAAAACATCAGGAGAAAGTCAAAAACAGCGCGAAAAAACATATCGGACTGGCCGCAGGTCTTTATGCCGGATGTTTGGGACTTGCGGGACTTCTTGCAAGCAGAGGCAAAAATTCTAAAATTCTCCAAAAAGTTTCGGAATTTATTGTTGCGCCCGGAAATAAACTCTTTAAAAATTCTCCCAAAGCTAAAGATTTCGTGAACAAATATTTTTGTATGGATTTTGCAAGCCAGAACGGAAAATTATGCTTGAGCAAAGGACAGCTTACAACCTGCGTTTTAGTCGGCGGTGCGGGGTATTTCGGGGCTTCTGCAGACAGAGGTAAGGAAAACTTAAAAGAAACCGCAACAAGATTTCCGCTGGTCGCATTATATGTAATAACAGGAAGCGAACTTGTAGAGCGCGGTTTCAGAAAACTACTTTATAAGATGGGTAAGTGCAAAGATTTAATCGGTAAAAATTTGGAGGTACCGGATTTTGACAAGCTGGAAAAATTAGCAAAAAGCCTTGCGGAGAAAAAAGGAACTGATATTAAAGATGAGTATAAATCACTTGTTAAACAAAAAGTTTTAATAAAAGGACTTCCTTATATATTCTCAATCGGGGTAATGGGCTTCTTTGTCGCCGGCATGACCGTTCATTTTACTAAAAAGAGATATGAAAATGAACAAAAGAAAAAGAAAGGCGGTATTTAACCGCCTCATTCTTAGTAATTCTTTGCTTTTACCATAAAATAACTTTTCGGATGTTTGCATACCGGACATAATTCAACAGCGGAAGTTCCCGTGTATGAAAAACCGCAGTTTGCACATTCCCAGACTACCGGTTCGGATTTTTTGAAAACTTCTTCTTTTTTAATATTTTCTAAAAGTTTTCTGTATCTTTCTTCATGGTCTTTTTCAATTTTAGCTACATTTTCAAACAGAAGCGCAATCTCATCAAACCCTTCTTCTCTTGCTTCTTTTGCAAATTTAGCATACATATCCGTCCATTCATAATTTTCACCGGCAGCAGCATCTTCCAGGTTTTCTATAGTAGATGCAACAGAGCCTCCATGAAGAAGCTTAAACCAGATTTTAGCGTGTTCTTTTTCATTATTTGCAGTTTCTTCAAATAATTTTGCAATCTGAACATAACCGTCTTTTTTAGCTTTTGAAGCATAATAAGTATACTTGTTTCTTGCTTGAGATTCTCCTGAAAAAGCTTCCATTAAATTCTTTTCAGTTTTTGTGCCTTTTAATTCCATATAAAACTCCTTTCGTTAAATTTCTATTATAACATAATAATTTGTGCTAACATACTGTTATGGATTTGTTTAGTCAGCTGGAAGAACTTAATCGTCAGACACCGCTCGCGGAATTAATGCGTCCAAAGACTCTGGATGAGTTTTTAGGCCAGTCAAACGTAGTTGCGCCAAATTCGCCGCTTTTAAATCTCTTGAAAACTCAAAGGCTTTTTTCGCTTATTTTATGGGGAACTCCGGGGTGCGGGAAAACAACACTTGCAAGACTTATTGCCGCAAAAGTTAATGCGCAGTTTATAGAGCTCTCTGCCGTGACTTCAGGTGTAAAAGAAATTAAAGAAACAGTTGAAAAAGCACGCGAAGCTTTAAGAGCAGGGCAAAAAACAATTCTTTTTATTGATGAAATCCACCGTTATTCAAAAACCCAGCAAGATGCACTTTTACCGCATGTTGAAAACGGTACAATATTTTTAATCGGCTCTACTACAGAGAACCCTTCATTCCAGGTTGTTCCGGCTCTTATTTCAAGAGTGCAGGTAATAAGGCTTAATCCTATTAATGATATTAGTATGGCAAAGATTATTAATAAGGGATTTGAATACCTTGAAAAACACTATCAGCCTATACAGTATGATGATGAGGTTACAAAATTTATTGTAAACAATGCAAGAGGAGACGCAAGATGTGCGCTTAATATGGTTGAAAACTCTTATTTTGCAAGTAATCTCTCTAATGATACAAGAATGCTTACGGTTGATATATTAGAAAGTATTACGCAAAAAAGAAATACCCGATACTCGACACAGGAGCATTATGACTGTGCTTCGGCTTTTCAAAAGAGTTTAAGAGGCTCTGACCCTGACGCTGCAATATATTATCTGGCTAAAATGATAGAAGCCGGCGAGGATCCGAGATTTATAGCAAGAAGGCTGATTGTATGCGCAGCGGAAGATGTCGGGATTGCAGATCCTAATGCAATGAATATAGCGGTGAATGCATATAGAGCTGTTGAGATAATAGGGCTTCCCGAGGGCAGAATTCCGCTTGCAAATGCGGTATGTTATGTAGCAAAAGCTCCAAAACCCAATAAAGCCTGCATTGCAATTGATAAGGCGTTAGCGGATATTGAAGCCGGAAACGATTTTCCGCCTCCTATGCACTTGAGGGATGCTCATTATAAAGATGCTAAAAAATACGGTTTTGGAGAAGGTTATATTTATACCCACGATGCGCCCGATATTGAACAGCAGTTTTTGCCGGATGAACTTGTCGGGAAAA
>CALVEE010000169.1 GCA_944326495.1 Candidatus Gastranaerophilales bacterium
GGGTACGGAAAAACCTCAAAAATCTGTCAATTTTTGGATTTTTCCGCACCCTCACATGAAGATTTTTTTTGGTATAATCATTTATATGAATATACTTGTAACCGGCGCAAGCCGTGGAATTGGGAAAGCTATCGCTAAAAAATTAGGAAATAACGGATATAATATATTCGCATCAGCCAGAAATGAAGAACTGCTTGCGGATTATGAAAATTATTGTGTCTGCGACTTAGATAAAAATCCTGAAATATTGGGGGATTATATTAAAAAAAACAAGATTGATGTTTTAGTTAATAATGCCGGTGATTATATTTACTCTCCGATAGACGAGGTTAAACTTTTTCAGATTGAACATATTACAAAAATTAATCTGGAAGTCCCTTTATATTTAATATCAGAAGCCGTTCCGTATATGAAAAAACAGGGATGGGGAAGAGTTATTAATATCGGCTCAATAAGCGGTGTGATGGGAGAAGCCGGTGCGAGTCTGTATTCTGCCTCTAAAGCAGGTTTAATTGGCGCTGCAAAAGCGTTAGCGCTTGAACTTGCAGAATATGGAATTACCGTAAATACGATTAATCCGGGCTGGGTCGAGACTGATTTGGGAAATGACTCTGCTGAAGAAAGTGGATTTTCTAAAGAAGAGATTATTGAATGTATTCCGCAAAAAAGATTTATAACACCCGATGAAATTGCAGGAATGGTAAAATATTTGATTTCAGATGAGGCAAAAGGGGTTACAGGTCAGTCAATTAATCTTTGTGCGGGATTAAGTGTAGGGTATTAAGAGATGAAAACAAAAGATGAACTGTTAAAATTATATAATTCAAATTTAGAAGACTTACTAAAAGAAGCGCAAAAATATTTAAAGCCTGAGGTGGAATTTTGTTCGATAATCAATGCGCGTTCAGGTAAATGCTCTCAAAACTGTAAATATTGCGCCCAAAGTTCGCATTATAATACAGATATTGAAACATATCCGCTGATGGATGTCCCAACCGTTGTTAAAGCCGGCTTAGACAGCATAAAAAACGGAGCTTCGCGCGTTGCAATTGTTACATCCGGTAAAACTCCGGATGAAAGTGATTTTGACAGAATGCTTGAGATGATTAGGGCATTAAATAAAGAAGGGGTAAAAAGCTGCGCAAGCATAGGGATATTAAATGAAGAACAGGCTGAAAAACTAAAAGAGGCCGGATTAGTAAGATTTCACCATAACATCAATACCTGCAGGTCTTATCATCCTGAAATTTGTACAACACACAGCTATGAAGATAGAATTAATACTGTAAATCTTGTAAAAAAATATGATATGGAGCTTTGCTGCGGCGTAATTATCGGTATGGGAGAAACTATTGAACAGAGAATAGAAATGGCGCTTGAGCTTGCAAAAATTAATCCGGAAAGTATTCCTGTTAACATCTTAACGCCTATTAAAAATACTCCATTTGAAAATTATTGGGATAAAATAGATGAAGAAAATGTTTTAAGAACGCTTGCTGTTTTTAAAATAGCATGTCCAAATTCTTCAATAAGGATTGCTGGAGGCAAAAAAGCAAGACTTAGCGGGAAAACTATAGAAACAGCGTTTAGATATTGCGCAGACTCTGCTATTGTAGGGAATTATCTTACAACGACAGGCTTTACACCCGGAGAAGATAAAAAAATAGTGCAAAACGCGGGGAGAAAAATAAGTGGAACATAATCGGGTGTCACTATTTAAGTTATTTTTAATCTTTACTAAAATCGGCGCCATACTTTTAGGCGGCGGGTATGTAATTCTGCCCATTATGACAAGTGAATTTGTCGATAAAAGAGAACTTGTGTCACACGATGAAGTGATTGATTATTTTGCACTTGCCCAATCTCTTCCCGGAATTATTGCAGCTAATATGTCAATGTTTATCGGATATAAACTAAGAGGGAAATGGGGCGCTATAACTGCAATGCTTGGCGTAACCTTTATTCCGTTCTGGTGCATAGTGTTACTGGCCTCTGTTATAGGGAGCTTAACCGAGAACAGCTATGTACAGGGGGCTCTATGGGGAGTCGGAGCTTCTGTTATCGCTCTTATTGTTCTGACTGTAAGGGAAATGTGGCAGAAATCTAACAGAAACGCGTTCTTTTATGTAATTTTTGTTTTAACTCTCTTAACCATTTTGATATTTAAGCTCTCTCCGATACAAACAATACTGCTGTTTTCAATAATCGGAGTTATTTATAAAAAAATTACGGAGGGTAAAAAATGATTTACCTTCACTTGTTCTGGGAATTCTTTAAAATCGGCTTGTTTTCATTCGGAGGCGGTTACGCTACTATTCCTTTTTTGTATCATATATCTCAAGTCTATAGCTGGTATTCTCTTGATGAATTGACTCAAATGGTCGCTGTAGCTTCAATCACTCCGGGGCCTGTCGGGATTAACGTTGCAACTTATGCCGGGTTAAAAAGCGCAGGAATATTAGGCTCTGCTCTTGCTACTTTAGCAGAAATGCTTCCTTCGCTTGTTCTTGTTATTATTGTGTCAAAATTACTGCGAAAATTTAGTGATAATTTCTATGTAAAATCTCTTATTCAGACACTAAAACCAATAAGCTGCGGGCTTTTAACTTCTGTTGCAATCGGGCTTTTGAAGCCGGAATTGAATGATATAAAAGCTCTTATCTTAATCGGAGCACTGCTTATTTTAAGCTGGAAATCAAAAAAGGATCCGCTTTTTTATATTTTGATTTCAGCAGTTATCGGGGTGGTTTTGGTTTTAATAAAGTCATTTATTCATTAGGGCTTCTCTTCACAACTCTCCGGTAAAAATTTTGTTTATTGAAAATGTGAAAACTCCATCTTCATTATTCCCCTTATGGAGCAATAGTAGATCAGGCACTCACTGACTATAATTTATTGTCAAGAAGGTATGCCAGACAAACAAAACCCCTAACGGGTTTGCCCCCTCACCAAGAATTTCTAATACTCACCTGACGTTTCGTATTGAAATTCTATCCTCTCCCGTAAGGCGAGGAATTTTGTCAGCCTTGATTTATTTTAAGCGTTCCAATAACAAAAAGTACACCTTCCTCGCCCTACGGGAGAGGAGCAGCCGTGTTTGAGGCGGGAGCCGAAAACTACGGATGCGGTGAGGGGGCAGGCAGTAAGAACAAATAGAAAACTATAAAATGAATTTTAATAAAGCAGTTTGTTTAGATAATATAATTATAAGTTGTGTGTTAATGTCAGGCACTGCCTGACCTACTGTTCTGTTCTGTTCTGGTTTAATTCATTAAAATTTTAACTTCTCCTAAACTCCTAAACCTCTAAACTTCTAACCTCTAATCAGCACCCACCCAAGCCCTCCCT
>CALVEE010000170.1 GCA_944326495.1 Candidatus Gastranaerophilales bacterium
TTATTGTTTGGGGTAGAATATATTGTAAGGATTTGTTTTAAGAGAAAGTATGACTGATAGATTTTACGAATATTTTTTGACGGATAAATTTGATAATAACGTTATTCTTAAAGACTCTGAAAAAGAATACACGGTCAAAGATGTTAAAAATATGTTCGGAAAAGATATTGAAGGAAATGAAACTCTTAAGGATATTATAGATTTCTTAAATAAAACCGTGAATTCATCAAACGATATAATAGAGTTCAAAACCAGTGGCTCATCTGCAAATAAAAGCAAATGTATAAAAAAATCCGTTAAAAACATGCTGCTGGAAAGCAAGGATATATATGAAGAGCTCGGACTGGCTGAAAATATGGAATTTATCTCTACAACAACGCTTAAACATATTTTCGGTATGTGTTTCCATTTTATTTTGCCTTTAAATACCGGCTCAGTGATAAACATTGAAAGAATTAATTATCCGGAAGATATCAAGGTAGAAAATGCCGTACTTATTACCTCGCCTTCTTTTTTAGACTCATTAAGAAAGTATGATGCAGATGTTGTTGTAAAACCTAAAGTTATTATAAGCGCAGGCTCAAAGCTGAAGGATGAAACATACAGCTATGCTTTAACAATAGCAGAGCGCGTAATAGATTTGTACGGAAGTACGGAGACAAATTCAATCGGCTACAGGGAAAGTCCTGAATCTTCTTTGATTAAACTATTTAAAGGCATCAAAATTTTATCTGCCAGCGAATATGGCACAACGCTTTCAACTGCATACTCATATGACCCTGTTCAGGAAATCGGCGACAAAGTAAAGATTTGCGGAGATAAGATTGAACTGCTCGGAAGATGCGACAGGGTTTTAAAAGTGCATGAAAAAAGAATTCTGGCGGATGATATTGAAAATGAAATCAAAAAAAACGACTTAATAAATGAGTGTTTTTGTATAGAAACCGGGGGAAAAATCGGCGCTGCAACAGTTTTAACAAAAGCAGGACAGGATTTTATTATTAAAAATGGAAGTTCTGAACTCTCTAAGATTTTAAAGTCAAATCTTAAAGATAAATTCGAGGTAATCCCGCAAAGGTGGAGATTTCTTGATGAACTTCCTAAAAACGAGCGCGGAAAGGTTGATGTAAAAAAAATCAAAGAACTTTTTGAGCTTAATTTGAGTTTTCCGCTTATCCTTTCAAGAATTCACAGCAAGGATTATGCAGAATATGAGCTTTGTTTTTTAAGAAGCAGTAATTTTTTTCAGGGGCATTTTGAGGGAATGCCTATTTTAGCGGGTGTTGTACAATTTTTCTATGCAGATTATTTTATTAAAGATGCATTTGATATTGAATGCAGGCAGGGGCAGATTAGAAGAGTTAAGTTTTCTAATATAATAAGACCGGACAAAGTTGTTATACTCAGGCTCAAAAAAAACGAGACAGGAGTGAATTTTAAGTACGAAGATGACGAACGAACATATTCAAGCGGAATTTTCCCGTTGAAGAGTTATTTATAGGAAGAAATTATGAAACAAATAATCACGAAAACCCAAATAAAAGTACCATTCTATGATTTAGACCCGATGAATATTGTCTGGCACGGAAATTATGTTAAATATCTTGAAGAAGCAAGGTGCGATTTTTTCAGCAAGCTAAAATATACATACGATGACATGTACAAAGACGGGATTATGTATCCGATTGCAAAAATGGATTTGAAATTTATAAAATCCGCGAAATTCGGCGAAAATTTGAGAGTTGAATGTATCCTTAAAGAGCTTGAACCTGCAATAATTATTAAATATAATATCTATTCGGGTGAAGAAAAAATACTCACAGCAAGTACAATGCAAATGGCGGTGAGTGTTAACAGCGGAGAGACTGTTTACAATGCACCGGAAAGATTAGTTAAAGCAATAGAGGATTATGATGAATAAAAAAGTTTTAGGAATAATATTTTGCAGCTTAGCTGCGATTTCAGTTCAGGCCAATGTATTTGACTATCCGGATAAGCTTGAAAATATCGCACCAAAAATTCCGGAATACGGGAGTGTTTCCTGTAAATTTGTTCAGGAAAGATTTTTACCTAAGTCAGATATTATGCTTAAGTCATCTGGAGATTTTAAATATGAAAAAGACAAAGGTGTTACATTCTATACAATCTATCCGATAAAAAGCACCTCATCTTATACATCAAGAGAGTATAAACATATTAATAACGTAATTTCAGCAATATCCAATAAGTCTTATTCTAAGCTTGAGAAGGATTTTCAATTTTTCTATGAGGATGGCTGGAAATTAGGTCTGGTGCCGAAAAAAGAGTCGCAAACAAGCAAATATCTAAAATCAATTGAAATAGAAGGCAACCCTGATATGATAACCCGTATAGTTATACAAACAGTTGATTCCGGGAAAACAAATATCAGATTTAAGAATTGATAAAACGGAATTTCTCACTTGCCCGATATCAGCAGCAGTGTGCAGCTTGCTCCGCAATTTGTTTCCGGGAAAACGAAAGAAGTTCTACACTCTTTATTCGTTATCTTTAACGCCTTTATCAATGTTTAAAGTTTTAACCAGTGCTCTAATATCGCCTTTAAGCTTAAAATACTCGGCGAATTTTGGCGTAGTTTTAATATTATAAGACCTTCCGTTTTTATCCTTATGCCTTGAAATCAATCCTTTTTCAATAAGTTCCTGAACATGTTCATACGCATTAGAACCTCTAATTTCTTTGAGCAAAGACTGCCGGATAGGTTCTTTCAGGGCTATAACCGTTAATGTCTTTAAAACAGGCGGTTTCAATTCAACAGGGCAAAGTTTCTCTACTATATCCAAATGTTCCTGTTTAACCTGCAAGATATAACCATTCTCATCATCAATCTCTAAAGCGCCGTCACGGGACGCGTAATCCATAATTAACTCCAAAAGAGCTTCCTCAACTTTTTCCGGTTCTTCTTCCAGAATTTCAGCAATATCCTTAATCTGTAAAACCTTTGCTGTTACAAACAAAACAGCTTCAATTCTTGATTTTAACTGTTCCATTATGCACTCACCTCATCTTGAGCTATTTCCGGCACAGCTCTTTTAACCACATACAAATCAGAGTAAAACTCATCCTGCTCCAAATCATAATCCCCTTCTGCGGTTAAAAATAAAAGCGAAATATAAGCGCTAATTCTATCCATTCCCAGAAGCGTAAGTTCATTAAGCTCAATTTTATCCTGCCGGCTTAAAATCTCTGAAAGATTTGCTTTCAGTCTTTCTACCCCGTTTTCAATATACTCATCATGCGCAAGATTAATAATATCTTCAGGTGAAAGTCTTGCATAGTTTTGAACCCTTCTTTTAGCACGTTCATGTGCATTTTTTAAAGACTGCTTTTTATCAAGCATCTCATAGAATTCCAACTGGCGGATTAAATCACGCAGGGTTACAACTCTGTTATGATTAAGCCTTACGCTTGTCCTTCTCTGCAAAACTTCATCAATCGAAATAACATTGTTAGTAGGAATATACTCTTCTTCATACTCTAAAGGAGTATCATCATCATAATTAAAATCTTCCTCATGCTGCGGCTCAAAATCTAATACATCCAGCCCTTCCAGCACATTGGACTTTAGTTTCAAAAGGATAGCGGCAAAAAGAAGCGTTCTTCCGGTAAGCCTTAGGTTTTGAGCCTTTGACTGGAACAGGTGCATCAAATACTTATCCGTAACCTCTACAATATCAACATTCCACGGGTCAATTTTACCCTGTTTTGCAAGGTTTACCAGAATCTCAATCCCGTCGACTTCCGCTTCCTGAACGAATTCCTGCTGCTTATTCAAACTTTCGATATTATTTACTGACATATATATATTCTAATTTATACCTTTTATAATTTAATCCTCTGTTTTAATGAAACCAACCTTCACCGGCTTTGTCCTGTCCATTAGTAAATCTATTGCCTGATGAATTTCTTTCATATCTTCTTTATAATCTTTACTATGTTCGATAAAATAATGTTCCAATTCCGCAACTCTTTTAGCTAAATCTTTGTGTTTCATACTTCTAAACCGGTCACAATTTGTGACCAGTTCATTTTGCTCTTCATTTGTTAACTGAAACATAAAATCAGCAGGAAAACGTTTAATATTACGTTTCACTGATTGATTAAGTTTTTTAGTTTCTATTCCATACAACTCGGCTAAATCTCTATCAACCATAACTCTTTTATTTCTGATTGTGAAAATCTTCTGTTGTAATATGTCAATAGTTATAACTTCATTCATTCTCTCTGTTATCCATTAATCTCTTATTTTAACCCCTGTAACCTTTGAAATCCCTTTTTCTTTCTGTGTTACGCCTATAGTTCTGTTTGCGGATTCAATCATAGGTTTTCTGTGGCTAACGACAATAAATTGTGTAGAATCAGACTGTGATTGAACGATATGCGCTAATTTTTCTACATTAATACCATCTAAGCTTGCATCCACTTCATCAAAAGCATAAAAAGGAGCTGGCATGTATTTTTGGATTGCAAACACGAACGAAAGTGCCGTAAGCGCTTTTTCGCCCCCGGACATCCCTGCAAGCCGCTGTTTCTTTTTATCTCTTGGCTGTGCTTCAATATCAAGCCCGCCCTCAAAAGGCTTTTCCTCGTTTTCCAGAATTAAAGTTCCTTCACCGTCAGAGAGCTTGTGGAAAATATCCTTAAAATTTTCATTAATAACACTGTAAGTTTTAAGGAAAGTCTCCTTTTTCAAATCCTCATAACCCTTCATTCTCTCTAAAATCTGTTCTCTTTCCCTGCTCAAAGTTTCTATCTGTCCTTCGAGTTCTTTCTGGCGCGCAGACACAACTTCAAAATCCTCCAGAGCTTTCATATTTACAGCGCCCATCTCATCCATCCGCCTCTGCAATTTTTGAATACGGGAAGTAATCTCATCAATAGACATTTCTACGGGCGTAAGCTCATTAACATTTACTCCCGCTTCTGTTAGTATATTCTTTGTCTCTTCAAGCATAGGCTCTAATTCACGCCTTCTGGCTTTGAAAGATTCTATCTGTTCCGCAATCTTTTCTATATCAGAAGCATTAAGGTTTTTCTGCGTTTCAATCTCAACCAGATCCTTATTAATATCATCTCTCTGTTTTAAAAGCTCGCCTAATTTCTCTGTAATCTCTTTTATCTGTTCTTCAAGAGCTTCCAGCTCAATATTTAGCCCCTTAATCTCTTCTGCAAATTTTGCCTTCTCAAGCTCCAGTTCCTTATTTGAAGCCACCGTTTTTTCTATTGTATCCTGCTGTGTTGTTATAGTAGATTTAATAAAATCAATTCTCTGATGCATACCGTCAATTTCATGTTCAGCATCTGCCATATTCTTTTCATAACGCTTAATCTCTGCTTCCACACCTGCGGTCTTTTCTTTTAAATCTTTTAAATCCGCATCATTCATTAACTTTTCAACTTCTGATATTTCAGTCTGTAAGTTTGTTATTTTTTCTGAAATTGAAATATGCTCTTCTTCTATCTTATCTAATGTTTTTTCGATAGAGCTGATTTCCGGCTCTGTTTGGGTAATAAATTCTTTTCTTTCATCAATATTTTTTTGATTGTTCTCAAAACTGACCTCTAAATTAGTAAGCTCTAATTTGGCCTTATTCAATTCTGTAGTTGATGCGGAATTCTTACTCCTTACATCCTCCATCTTTGCTTCTAAATTCGAGCGTTTGGAAATAAGCGCTGCATATTTGCTCTCCATTTCCTTAAGCCTTGCCCTGAATGTATCTAATTCGCTGTCAGAATTCTGTGAGAATTTTAATCCGCTTTTCCTGACAGCTCCGCCTGTAATAGAGCCGGATTTCTCGAACAAATCGCCGGATAACGTAACCATACGGTATTTTCCGATTAATTTATTTGCAACAGAGCGGTCTTCAACAACAAGGGTTTCTCCGACTGCATAATAAAACGCATTCAAATATTCATCATCAAAATCAATCAGGTTTATTGCAAAATCAATAACCCCTTTTTCTTTTGGCAGATTTAAACTTTTCGGGCATCTGACAATCTTATTCAGCGGAACAAAAGTAGCTCTTCCTGCATTAGCTGATTTTAAAAGTTCAATACAAGTTGAAGCCGTATGTTCATCGTCTACTACAATATGAGACATTCTGCCACCGACTGCAATCTCCATAGCCGTAGAATACTCCTCATCCACACGACCGAGCTTCATCAGAGGTGCATGCACACCCTGAATGTTTGCATTTATAACTGTATCAACCGCACGTCCGAGGTTAGCTTCTTCGTTTGCATTCTTAATCGCCTCAAGCTGGTATATCTTCTTACGCGCTGCCTGAAGGTCATAGTCCATGTCTGTGATTTCATTTTTAGTCTTGTCCAAATCATTTAATGTATTTTTAAGGATAATCCTGAAATCGTCAACTTCTTTAGTAAGTTCTTCTATCATTAACTCCTTAGAACTTTTTGTTTCGGAGAAATTTGTTTTAAAAGTTTCTAACTCTGCAAGTTTTTCTTTAGCTTCCTCAAGAGCCTTCTTCTTTGCCGATAAATCAGCCTCTAAAGGCGCCTGCCTCTGGATAAGTTTTGTCTCTTTATCCTGAATATCTTCGAGCTCTTTTCTTAAATTATTTCTCTTCTCAATATGTTTTTCAGCAGTTTCATTAAGCCCTGACATATCTTCAAGGATTTGCTTTAAATTGTTTTTCTCCTCTTCTATTTTGGCTTCTATATTTTTTATCTCATCCTGCTTTAAAGAAATTTTCAGCTCAAAATCTTTAATTTTACCCCTTTGAACCTCAATCCCGTTTTTATTGTTTTCAATCGTTTTTAAATTATCCTGAATTTGTTTATCAGAATAAATTATTGAAGAATTCTTTCTTGAAACAGCCCCCTTAATTTCCTCTGCTTTTTGTTTCAGCTCAAGCTGGTGTCCTTCGCCTTTTTCCGTAATGGTTTTTGAGATTTCATCATACTTTTCTTTGATTAACTTTAAGCGCTCTTCAATATCTTTTGATTTTAATTCTTCTTCTTTTTTCTTTTTTGTAAATTCAAGAATATTTTCATGCGCTTTTTCTAAGTTTCTTCTCAAATCAAAAAACTTAACAGTATTAATCTGGCTCTCAAGCCCGGTTTTTTCATCTTTAAGTTTCTGATACTTTAAAGCCGCCTCTTTTTCTTCTTTAAGCTGTTCTAAGCGCGCATTTACTTCATTCAAAATAAGGCTGGAATTAACGACTCTTTTTTCAACTGTTTCAAGCTCGCCTGTAGCCTGCTCTATACGCCTGTCAAAGTCTGCAACGCCCGCGATTTCGTCAATAATTTTGCGCCGTTCTCCGGGGGTGCAGTTTGTAATACTCATCACGTCACCCTGCATCATAACGTTATAACTGTTCGGGGTTATATTATATTTCTCTAAAATGGAATGAATATCAGATAGTGTTGCGACTTTATCGTCAAGATAATAAATACTGTTGTAACCTTGAGATGATTTTCTAATTCTTCTTCCGACCGAAAAATCCCCATCCTCTGTCTCCCCGAAGGTCACTTTTACAAAAGCTTCATTACGCTTATTATATGTTGAAATAAGCTGGGAAATCTTTTCAGCTCTTAAAGTTCTGCTGGTAGAAAGTCCGAGTGCAAAGAGGATACTGTCAATAATATTACTCTTTCCTGACCCGTTAGGTCCGGAAATAGTAGTAAAACCTTTTAGCATCGGTATATCGACCTTATTCGCAAACGACTTGAAATTGTCGATTTCGAGCTGTTTTATATACATCCTATCCTCATTCCCCTTTATTTTTTATATTACACACTAAAAACCGTCATGTGTCAATGATTAAGAAACATAACACCGAAAAATAACTCCGGTGATAAAATTGCCGGTGATTGTTATTTATCTTGTTCTCATATTTTTCCTGCGGGGTACATTAGTGTCCAAATAAAACAGAAAATACTATTTCCTCTCCCTACGGGAGAGGAGCAGCCGTGTTTGAGGCTGTGCCGAAAACTACGGATGCGGTGAGGGGGCTGCCTGTAGGGGCAAATAAAAAATTATCAAGTGAATTTAAAAGGGCAGTTTGTTTAGATAATATAATTATAAGTTAACATTGGACAAGTATGCCCAACCGACTACCCCGAAATTCGAATACGTTAAATGTCCGCTATATACATGAATTCAGGTAAAATTAATACTAAAAAGGCGGTATCTCATAACTACCGCCTTTTTCAATATTAATTTTGCCGTAATCTTAAAGTTTTACTTTGCAAATTCACCGGTATAAAAACTCATAAGATTTGCCAGCCTGTGCTGTTTTTCAGCAGCACGTTCAATACTTTCTTTGATTTCACTTAATTCTTTTAATAATGTATTTAAATCTTTACGTCGTTTGCTCTCTAGGCGTACCTCCTTATTATACTGTTCCTGACGTGTTTGGGCATTATTGCCCGTGGTTTGCTGAACCTCCTTTGCTGTTCTGTTGTCTGATATTTCGTCCAAATCGATTTCTATCCAATTGGGCGAAAAACACTTTTCCGCATATGTTTTTTTGTTATCCATATGTGCTCCTTAATAATTTTTTGCAGGCCTAAAACTGCTAAAAAAATCAGTCATACGCCACAAAATTCCTGATACAAAATTTTTGCATTCCAAATAATCCCTTCTGACTTCCTGATACTCTTTCGAGTTGAAATCAAATGTTGTCATCTCAGAGTATTCAATTAGTGCTTCATGTTCGTCCATCACATACCTCTTAATCAACAGCGGGGTAAATGTAACTTATCCTGTTGGTTAAGATTACCAACCCCTTTTGTATACACGTTTTGTTTTGCTTTCTTTTTGCTTACAGATATGTTATCGGCATTTTTTTGAAAAACTTTAGGGTTTTTATTAATATTGTTACAAATATTTACAAAAACCCTCTCAAAGCCAGCAGCGTCCATGCTTTTTCATGTAAACTTATATTAACAAGAGCTCTGATAAAACTTTACATTTGTCTCTATTTAAAATAGTATGTTAATATAGTGGTATAGTATAGAAAATAAAAAGAGGAATAATTGTGGATAACTTAGGACCAGATATTTTTGGAAGAAAAGATATTGAAAATATACAATCATCAGATAATATGGCACCTCTTCCATCGCCGGGTGTTAATCCGGCTAAGATAAAAGTTATAGGTGTAGGCGGCGGCGGCGGAAACGCTGTTAACAGAATGATTAAATCAGGCCTTGCAGGGGTTGAATTCTGGCTTATGAATACGGATTTGCAGGTATTAAATAATTCAATATGCAAAAATAAAATCCAGCTGGGTGCTAAGTTAACAAACGGCCTTGGTGCCGGCGGAGAGCCTCAGGTTGGCGAAAAAGCTGCTGAAGAAGCACAACAGGAAATTACAAGTGCAATAGAAGGTGCTGATATGGTATTTGTAACCGCAGGTATGGGCGGCGGTACAGGTACGGGTGCAGCTCCAGTTGTTGCTAAGATTGCTAAAGATTTAGGAATTTTAACTATCGGCGTTGTAACAAAACCGTTCTCTTTTGAAGGAAAAAGAAGAGCTAATCAGGCACAACAGGGATTGGAAAAATTAAGAGAATCGGTTGATGCTTTGATTGTTATTCCGAATGATAAGCTGTTAGATGTAGTAGACAGACGCGTTTCTCTTCAAGAATCATTCATTGTTGTTGATGAAGTTCTCTTAAGAGGTGTTCAAGGTATTTCAGATATCATTACAATACCGGGCTTGATCAACGTAGACTTTGCTGATGTCAAAAGTGTTATGGCTGCATCGGGCTCAGCTCTTATGGGTATCGGCCGCGGTACAGGTGAAGGGAGGGCTATTGAAGCTGCTAAGATTGCGATTAATTCACAGCTTCTTGAAACTTCAATCAATGGTGCATCCGGTGTTATCGTTAATATTACAGGCGGACCTGATATGACATTGCACGAAGTAACTGATGCTACTAACATTATTAATGATGCGGTATTAGATGATGCAAGAGTTATTATCGGTGCGGTTGTTGATGATAATATTCAGGGCGAGATTCAGATTACTGTTATTGCTACAGGATTTGAACTCAAATCGCAGATGCCTATTGAAGAAAAAGTTGAAAGCCGTTCAATTAGTGCTGCAGAGTTTTTCTCAGGTGCGTTCAATAACTCGCAGCAGCCTAAGGCTCCTACAATGTCATCTTTTTCAGACATTCAAATTCCGGATTTTTTACGTAAATAATTTGTGTAGAGGTTGGTATATAAAAAGAGGGTGGCTTTTTTTGAGTCATCCTCTTTAAATTATTGTTAGGCAGGTATGCTTAACAATAACTTATTATATTATCTAAACAAGCTGCACTTTTAAAATTCACAGTTTTTTGTTTGTTCTTACAGACTGCCCCCTCACCGCATCCGTAGTTTTCGGCATGGCCTCAAACACGGCTGCTCCTCTCCCGTAGGGCGAGGTAAATGTTCTTTTTGTTTTTTGTTAGGGCTTTTCTGTTATTTTAAATAACGATTACACAATATCCGTAACTTTAGATAATTGTCTAATTGTAAGCATCTATAATTTTATTAATAATCCATATATGAAAATAATAATTATAGGCGGTGTTGCAGCCGGTGCTAAAGCTGCCGCAAAATCAAAAAGAATGCTTCCGGATTCGGAAGTTCATATCTACACACAAGATACACACGTATCATACTCTTCTTGCGGACTTCCATACTATATTGCAGGAGATTTTCAGGATTGGCATAAACTTGTTATAAGAACGGTTGAAGAATTTGAAAAAAGCGGGATAAATATTCATACAGAGCACCTTGTAACAAAAATTCTCCCGGCAGATAAAAAAATTCTTGTTAAAAATCTAAAGGGCGGAAGCTGTGAGTTTGTTGAATATGATAAACTAATAATCGCTACCGGCTCTATTCCGTTTATTCCGGATATTAAAAACCGTGAACTGAAAAATGTGTTTAAGGTGAGAACTCTTGAGGACGGGATTAATATAAAAGAAGCTATGCTAAAATCCCGAAATATAACTATTATTGGAGGCGGTTATATCGCAATTGAGCTTATAGAAGCTTTCGTTAAAAACAACAAGAATGTTACTCTTGTTGAACAGGCGCCTTTTATTTTATCAGTTTTTGATGAAGATATATCCTCACTAATCCAGACATATATTTTAGAAAACTCAAATAATCTCGTCAAAATTATAAACGAAGATACCATTACAGAATTTGTAGGCGAAGATACGGTTCACGGGGTTTTAACTTCTAAAGGGCTCGGCTTTGAAACAGATATGGTAATCATAGCTGCAGGCGTACGCCCTGTAGTTGATTTAGCAAAAGAAGCCGGAATTGAACTCGGAATAACCGGAGCAATAAAGGTTAACAGCCGTATGGAGACAAATATCTCCGATATTTATGCATGCGGAGATTGCGTCGAAAAAGTTAATATGGTATCTAATACTCCTGTGTGGGTTCCTCTGGGTTCTACTGCTAATAAAGAAGGACGTATAGCGGCAATAAACGCCTGCAAAGGAGTTGAAGATTTTGAGGGAATTTTAGGTTCTGCTGTTTTAAGATACCATACTCTTAATATTTCAATGACGGGGCTAACCGAAAAACAAGCTCGCAAATTGGGGTACGATGCTGTTTCTGTTGTAATTACTAAACGGGATAAGGCGGGTTATATGCCTGAAGTGCAAAACGTTACACTAAAGCTTATTGCGGACAGACGCACGCATAAAGTCTTAGGCGCACAAGCTATTGGATGCGGTGATGCTGATAAAAGAGTTAACACTGTATCTGTAGGACTTACAAGCGGCATGAGAGTTGAAGATTTGCTTGATGTTGACCTAACCTACGCACCGCCCTTTTCTACCAGTATTGATATACTCATATCTGCCGCTAGAATTCTCAAATCAAAGTTAAATTGATAGAATTTCTCTTGTGCATTCTAATGCAATATCGGTAACATAGTCCATGTCGTTTTCTTCTATAACAAGTGGCGGATTAAAATAGATTACATCACCTAGCGGACGCAGAAGAACGCCTTTTTCAAGAGCTTTCTTGTATATCCCGTAACCGGTTCTTTTTCTATAATCCGGCGGTTCTTTTGTTTTTTTATCTTTAACCAGCTCTATTGCGTTAATTAAACCAATTGAACGGACTTCTCCGACATTTTCAAGCGGCAGAAATTTTTCTTTTATAATTTTATTAAAATAAAGAGCTTTCTTATTAGCCTGGGCAATAATATTTTCTTCTCTCAAAATCTTTAAGACTTCAACTGCAGCAGAGCACGCAAGCGGGTTCCCTGCGTATGTATGAGAGTGCATAAATGCTTGTCCTTTTAAATAATCATCATAAAACGCATCATAAATCTCCTGTGTCGTAACAGCAATAGACATGGGCATATAACCGCCCGTCAAGCCTTTCGAAAGACACATTATATCAGGGCTTACGTCTGCATGGTTAAAGGCGAACATTTTTCCCGTCCTTCCGTAACCCGTTGCAATTTCGTCTGCTATTAAATGAACATTAAATTTATCGCACAAGTCCCGTAATTTTTTGAGATATAGAGGCGGATAAATTTTCATTCCGGCAGAACCCTGCAGGAGCGGCTCTACTATAATCGCAGCAGTTTCTTTTCCGTATTCTTCAAAAGCTTTTTCAGCGTTCTTGAAGCATTCGCAATTACAATTCTCTCTGCATTGATTGTACGGGCACCGGAAGCAGTCAGGGCCTTCGATTCTTACGACATCTAAAAGTATTGGTTTATACAATTCTGAATACAAATCAACTCCGCCTACTGAAAGCGCGCCGATTGTTTCTCCATGGTAAGCGTCTGTAAGCGCCATAAACCGTTTTTTCTCCGGATGTCCTGTTTGATAATGGTATTGAAAACTCATCTTCAAAGCCATTTCAATTGCAGCAGAGCCGTTATCGGCAAAATTGAATTTGCATAACCCCTCCGGAAGAACTTTTGCTAATTCCTGACATAAAGTTATTGCAGGCTTGTGGGTAAAATTAGCAAAAATAACATGTTCCAGAGAGTCAATCTGTTTTTTTACTGCAGCATTAATCCTTTGATTAGCATGTCCAAGAAGATTGCACCACCATGAGCTTATAACATCTTTATAGCATTTTCCGTTAATATCGTATAAATTTATTCCCTCGCCTCTTTCAATCACAATCGGAGGAAGAGTTTCATAATCCTTCATCTGCGAGCAGGGATGCCAGATGTATTTCAAATCCTCTTTCTGCCAGTCCATAATTCCTCCAAAAGTTCTATGTCCTTCTGATTTCTTTTAACCGTTGCAGCAATTTTTACTCCGGTTAAATATTCTATCTGTTCCAAATTATCCTGATGCATAAAATTTTCTGGCTCAAAATTGTTGAGTATAATTCCCCTGATTTCAATATTGTTTTGTTCAGCGTATTCTACCGTAAGCAGAACTGAATTAATTGTCCCGAGTCCCGCATCAGCCGTGATAACTATAGGCGCTTCCAGCTCTTTGATTAAATCTTTCAACAGATATTTTTCCCCGTCTCCTAATCTCAAAGGGCAGGTAATCCCTCCTGCGCCTTCTGTCAGAATATAGTCAAACCTTTTTTCAAGAACTTTATAATGCTCTAAAATTTTATCCGTATCAATAATTTCACCGGCTCTTCTGCCTGCAAGATGTGGAGATACAGCTTCTTCCCACCAGTAAGTTACACACTCATCAGCCTCAAGCGGAAGTTTTGAGGTTTTAACCACATAATTTGCATCACTTTCAATAAGTTTGCCGTCTTGAACTTTGACTCCGCTTAAAACAGGTTTAAAATAACTGCAGTTAAGCCCTGTTTCGCGCATCTTTTTTACAATAAGAGCTGAAACATATGTTTTTCCGATGTCAGTGCCTGTTGCTGTTAAAAAAATATTCTTTCCCATACAGCCTAATTTTAGCACTAAGTATTTTTCACAGCAATGAACTTGTATTTTTTTTAAAATTAACTTTCCTTCAGTATTGCAAGCTCCACACTTAAATATTTAGTAATCATAAGTAGTCCAATAAGAACAAAAAGAGCGCTTTCCTCTCCCTACGCACTAGTGTCCAAGAAAAATTTTAGAGGTTCGCCCCCAGCCAAATATCAGTTAGAACCCCTCCCCGAAATCAAAGATTTCGACCCTCCCACAGGGGGCGGGTAGGCTTCACGCCTGGTGTGATGGCTCCCTCGCCCCTTGTGGGAGAGGGAAGAATTTCAAGTTGAGCAATAGCGAAACTTTGAAATTCGGGTGAGGGGTCTTTTTTATGTCTTTACATTATATTATTTCTGGCAAATTGTGAGATATATTTATATACGGGTTTCTCTTTT
>CALVEE010000171.1 GCA_944326495.1 Candidatus Gastranaerophilales bacterium
AGTTTTTCTATATCATCAGCAAAATACTGGTTATCTGCATCTGTATTTACAATAATATCAGCTCCGAGTCTTAATGCCTCTGCGATTCCGCATCTAAAAGCATTAGCAAGCCCCCTGTTTGTCTTTATATCAAGAACCTTTGCGCCCCAGTTTCCTGCTATTTCTGCTGATTTATCTTTTGAACCGTCATTTATAACAAGCACTTCTATCTCATCAATACCAAAAACCTGCTTTGGAAGCGCATTAAGCGTTGGCAAAAGCGTATTCTCTTCATTGAAACAAGGTATTTGAATAATAAGCTTTGTCATGTAAAATATTATATATAAACATTAAGAGGGGAGCAAGTTGCTTTTTTTTATAATTTTACTGGGCTTATTATTGAGACTAAGCTTTATCAATAAACCGGAAGGGCTTTGGAATGATGAGTATGTTAGCTGGCATGTTGCAAATACTCCATTTAGTAACGGATTCTGGGAGGAAGTTATAAAACAATGCCATATGCCTCTTTATTATCTGTATTTAAAACCCTTTGCACATTGTTCTGATTTAATTTTAAGAATTACATCTGTTATTCCCGGAGTTCTGGCTATTTTTGTAATGTATTTAGCGGGAAAGGAATTCTCAAAAAAAACGGCTCTTTATTCTGCATCAATAACTTCTGTACTGTCTTTTCTTATATATTATTCACAGGAAGTCCGGTTTTACTCACTTTTATTCTTTTTTACGAGCTTATGCTTACTATTCACAATAAGACTGCTCAAAAATAATTCAAAAGCAAACATCGCAGGATATATTATCTCCTGTACCCTAATCCTTGCAACACATGTTCTGGGGGGGATTTATGTTCTTTTTAATTCAATTTATATAGTTTACAAAAAAAAGAAAATCTCTTTAAAACTCACAATCTTCATGCTGACAGCATTTTTTATTCTCCTTCCGTTTGGAATAAATATTTTGAGAATGCTTCCAGCTTCACAATGGTGGGGAATTTTTTCCTACACAAATATTCTTTTTCTGTTTAGTGATTTTCTATCACCTATTCTTACAAATAATGTTAATGCTCCGCCGGTATTCTTTTATAACAAAGCTTATACTTTATGGATGCTGCTTCCTCTCATCATAGTTTTTTTACCGTTTATATACGGTCTAAAAAAACTTAAAGGTTTAGCTAGCGTATCAGCTCTTACAATTATTGTAATGTCAATACTTGCCGCAGCAGGAAAACTTGTATTTATAACCAAATACTCTATAGAAATTCTGCCGGTCTTAATTCTTATAATTGCCTCAGGGTTTACAAGATTAAAAAAGACAGGATTAGTGTTATTGATTATTTTTATATCAATCCATCTCTGCGCCTTCTTTTCACCATATTATGCAACAAAAATCAAACGAAGCGAAGGAAATAGAATTCCTGCTGAAATTGTAAAAGCAAGAAAACCCGATACAATAATATTTACATACTATGAGCCGGACAGGTTTGAAAGATATATTGATTTAACTCCTTTTAAAACAGCCTATATAAGTAAGATTAACCGCTTTGAATACAGAGAAAAACCGGAAGAAATATTAAAAGATATAAAGATTGGCGAAACAGTTTCAATTATACTCCTTGATAGCGTAAGCTTTTTTAATGAGGATATTGTGAAAGCTAACGCACGAAATCCTAAAATTCCGGAGATGTTTCTTACATTTTCACATATCAAAAATTGTCTTATAAAAGAGCTTGATAAAAAATATACAGATTTCAAAGCTGACAAAATCGGCAGCTGGACTGTTATTACAGCAAAAAGATACAAATAGTTACATTTGCTTGACACAAAAATATTCTTTTGATAAATTAAAGAATATAATCGCAGACAGTTAGTATCCTTATTTGTTAGGATTTAAATTGATAGAAACAGGCTAGCCGAGATTACACAAAGGTGCAAGGGGGCCAGGGAACAAGTTTCAAATGATAGCCCCAAAATAATATAAATAGCTGTAAATTGTGTAAGATTTTGCGATAAACAAGGAAAGATTGCAAAATCTTTTTTAGTATGATAAAGGTCGAAAATAAATATACAAACAAAGGAGCAAAAAATGTCAACAAAAGCTTTCAAAGAAGATAAGGTCGCTCTTATCAAAGAAAAAATTGATAAAGCACAAGTTGCAATTGTTACCGAATACAAGGGAATGACAGTAGAAGAAATTACCAAGCTAAGACGTGCAATCCAGCAAGGCGGCGGCGACTATATGGTAACTAAAAACACCCTTGCAAAAATTGCTATTAAAGGCACTCCGTATGAAGTGCTGGCAGAAAAACTTCAAGGTCCGATAGCTATAGCTTTTGGATTTGAAGATCAGGTAGCACCAGCTAAGGCTTTAGCACAATTTATTAAAGAAACAAAAAAAGGCGAAATCCTTGCAGCTGCAATGGATGGCAGATTAATGAGCGCAGAAGAAGCAAAAGCTCTTGCAACTCTTCCTTCAAAAGAAGAAATTTACGCAAAAATGCTTGGATGTATCAACTCTCCGGCTTCTGGTATCGCAAACTCTG
>CALVEE010000172.1 GCA_944326495.1 Candidatus Gastranaerophilales bacterium
ATATGGATTCAGCAGACAGTGCGCCGGACACGGTAGACGAATTAGCGATGGAGCTTGCTACTATAAAACAACCCGCCAAAAGAATTGCAATTATCGGTTCAAGAAATCTTGCTATTACTCATCAACAGATGATTGAAACTCTTACAACGGCTCTTGTAAGACAGGGTAATACTATTATAACCTCGGGTGGTTCTTGCGGTACTAATGCAGCTGCAATCAGAGGGGCAATGAAATCAAACCCTGATAAATTGAAAGTTATTTTGCCTCAAACTATCGGCCAGCAGCCTTCTGATGTTCAAGACCAGTTAATCGGTGTTCCGAATATCATTGAACACGCAGACAGGGCTATGATGACTCTCGCTGATGCTTCAAGAGTATGCAACAGAGAAATTATTGACGACTGCAACCAGCTTATATGTTTCTTGTCTCATACAAGTAAAACTTTGCATACGGCTGTTGAATATGCAGAAGAAAACCATAAAGTTGTAACAGTATTTTATTTGGATTAGGGTCAATAATTCAGTATGATTATTACTTCTAATTCAAGGATTGAGAAGATATGGATTTGATAAAAAAACTCACGGGTAAAAATCCTGATGAGTATGAAAATGTCGCAAAATCGCTTGTAGACAATTCTGACGTGAACCTTTTTTCTAAATTGGTTAAGCAGGATGATTTTTTGTTTGATTTTGTAAAAAATAATGTTGCTAAAAGAATAAGAAACGCATGTAATAAGGATAATTACCTTAATTTACTTAATTTTACCGAATTTTATTCAGCATCATATGATGATATGTTTGCAGATATTTTGTATCAATACGGCGGATTAGAGCTTTTACCGGTTATTAAAGAGATTTTTCTTAATGGTACTGAAAGTCAGAAGGCGTATGCGGTTAAGTTCTTTTCTCTTGTACCTAAAGAGTACATTGAAGATTTGATCCCGCTTTTAAGGACATCTGCATTATCAAAGTTTGAGCCGCTTGCTATAAATTCTATAGAGGCTTTATCACATCTGGGGGATGAGGTATCTAAAGAAGAGGCTCTTGCAAAATTAAAATCAGATGATGAATTTGAGCAGTATAATGCGGTTAAATTTCTGGTGACTTATCAGGCAAAAGATGCTGTGGATGATATTATTGAGGTCATGAAAAAATCAACTCTTTCAGAGAATATTGCGTCTGAAATTCCTTATCTGATATCATTAGAAGAACTTTTAAAGAAGGATTTGGATAGCGGAATACTGGTTTTAAGCCATATAGTCAACGCTATACCCGAGATTATTCCGCCTTCTGCGGTTATAGATTACAACCTCTATAATATTTTTGAGGATTTGTATCTTGGAAATTTGACAAGTACTTCGGCAATACTTTTGAGATTGGCGAAAGATAAATTTGCAGAGCTTACATCAAATGAAGAATATTTATTTGACTCCGATAAAAACACTAAAGATGAGGTTTTGGCGGTTAACAGCCTCCTTAACGGCATTAAAAAACAAAAGCTTGATAGTTTATTATATGAAGAGCTTTATGACGGAAGCGATTTTGTATTATTTGCAGTTGATTTTGTTGATGAAATTGAAGAGCTGGAAACGCTTTTAGACAGTACTAACCCGACTTTAATATTAAAAGTGCTGACACTTTTGAAAGAAAAAGAGGCTCTAACAGACTCTCATAAGGAGCTTGCGCTGAATAATGTTGTTAATGACGGGATAAAAGAAGTTATAAAAGTTTTATAAAGCAGAGTACACTAACAGTAGCGGAGCTTGCTCAGCGCCAACTTTTTATAAAATATAATCCGAATTTCCCAATTCCAAATCTTTATTCAACTCTCTTATTAAACCGGATGATATTATCCAGTTGATTTTACCTTCCGGATATTTAATAAAATGCTTTGTTGAGCACATGGTTGATACGTAGCAGGCATCAAGTACATTCATAAATGAAATATCAATACTCATATTTTCACAATGGTAATGTTCAATATATGAACTGATAATTTCTACCGCCTCATGCGGATTAGAAGTATTCGGGGTAAGAGTACTTGATTTGGGTAATAGTTGTAACATGTATATTTTCCTTGATATTATTTTCTACGGATTTATTAAAAAAAACTTTACATATTTGTAGTTAAATCCTCCGATTGGAGTATAATAAAAATAGTTTAAGAAAAGAGGTAAATTATGAGCAAAGAAAATGCGCTTGAGGCAGCAAAAAAGATAAAAATGCTTGTGTTTGACGTAGACGGGGTTATGACTGACGGAAGTATTACGTATGATGAAAACGGGGTTGAATATAAAACATTTAATGCAAAAGACGGGCATGGGGTTATCAGAATGCGCAACTCCGGATTTATAACCGCAATTATTACGGCCAGAAATAACGGTACTGTTCAGCATAGAGCTAAAAATCTTAATTTTACCGAACTTTATCAGGGAAGAAAATACAAGCTCCCTGCTTTAGAAGAATTAATGCAGAAATACAACCTTTCTTATGAAAACGTAAGTTATATGGGAGATGACCTGCCGGATATTTGTATTTTAGAAAAAGTAGGCCTTGCCTGCTGTCCGGCTGATGCGGTTAAGGAAGTTAAAGAAATCTGCAATTTCCACTCATCATTAGGGGGCGGAAAAGGAGCTGTCAGAGAGCTGTGCGATTTTATTCTTGATGCGCAGGGAATTGAAAAAGAATACATTATAGCAGAAGGCTCTTCCTCAGCTAAGGCTTAAACTTTGAAATTCTATCAAGGGCTTCGCCTAAATTATCCGCACAGAAACCAAGCCTTGCATAACCTTCCATCTCCATTGTTTCTCCGGGAAGCAGAGCAACGCCGGTTGAATTTTGGAGTTTTCTGCAGTATTCGCGGGAAGGAATATCGTAATTGTACTTTAACAAAACCGTTGTACCGCCGGATGGCAGAATACATCTAAATTCCGGATTAGCTTCAAGCCAGCTTTTTAATACATTTACCCCGGAGCGCATTATTTCGACATTCCGCCGGGCTATAAAATCTCTGTTCTCAAGTGCAATTGAGGCAAAATAATCATCTAAAATGCTTACGCTTATTGTATTATACTGTCTCTGATGATTAATTTCTTTAATTAAATCTTCTCTTCCAACCACCCATCCTACGCGGAGACCGGGAAGCGAATATGTTTTAGACATACTGCCGACGGAAATTCCACGTTCATAAAGGTCTGTTATTGATTTAGAATATGGTTTCCCGATTAGATTAAGCCCTCTATAGACCTCATCAGACAGTATCCAGACATTTTTCTTCCGTGCAATTTTTACAATCTCTTCCAGCATCCAATCAGGAATTACAGAACCTGTCGGATTATTAGGGTTATTAAGACACAGGAGTTTGGTTTTTGAAGTTATAACTCTGTCAAGCTCCGCCAAATCCGGAAGCCATTTATTTTCTTCTTTTAAAAAATAAAATTTTACACGACTTCCGAGCGATTCGGGGATTGAATAATGTTGCTGGTATGTTGGAACTATAGATACAACCTCATCTCCTCTTTCTAAAAGTGACAAAAACACAAGCTGGTTTGCGCCTATTGCACCATGTGTAACAGTTATATTTTCAATTTCCCGGGTTTCATAAAGAGATTTTATTGCAGTTTTCAAACGCAATGAGCCTTCAATATCACCATAGCCGAGTTTTACGTTAAATATTTCTTTTGAATACGGTAAATCATTTACACTTAAAGGCGCAATACAGGTTGTAGTTAAATCATACTCCGCACGCGGACAATACCTGTTCATCCATTCTTCTATCTTAAATCCCGCAATCTTCATAAAAATATACTATCATAAAAGGATTGTCTTTAAATATGTTTCCTGATAAAATTTTGTTATTATGAAAAAACTAATTTTATCTTTATTTACAGCATTATTAATGCTATCACCGGTATTTGCCGGAGGAATTGATGTTCTTCCTACAATGCAGAGCAAAACTAATGTACAGGACAGAGTCTGGGTCGGAACTTTCCAGATTGTATGGAATGATTTTATGGACAAAATTGCGTTCAATCAAATTAAATTCCCCGGCGGAACTCCTGTTATAGTAAACGAACTCAATAAACAAGAGTTTACTATAGAAGACTTGAACGAAAAATGCTACTACAAATATGTAGGAAAAATCAAGAAAAATACAAAGAAAGTTATTGCAAAAGCTATTAAGAAGAAATTTAAAGAGACAAGTGACCTTTTAGATAAGCTTGACATGACTCCTGATAAAAACAGGTTTATTGTGTATGCAATGCTCAAAAAAGATTTCGAGTTTGTAAATCCGTTTGATAAGCTCGGGAAATCAGCTTTTAGAGATACAGAAGCCGAGTATTTTGGGATTGACGGACAGTCTGATAAAGCTCTCGATGAAGGAGTTAAGGTTTTATTCTATAATAATCCTTCTGACTATGCTGTGCTTCTTGATACAAACGGAAAAGACGAGGTTTATTTATATAAAACTCCCACAACCAAAACCTTTAATTACATTTATGCAGATATGCTGAAAAAACAGGATGCATATGAAGGTAATACAGAATTTGGAGACAGCGATGAACTGAAAGTGCCTAATCTTAAGTTCTTTGAAGAGAAATCCTTTGATGAAGTAACTGGAAAAAGGATAAAAGGTACAAATTTAGTAATCGACCAGGCTCTGGAAACAATTAAGTTTGAGATGAATAATACCGGCGTAAAATTAAAAAGTGAAGCTGCAATTACCGCAATGATGACAGCTCTTGCACCGCCTGAGGAGCCTAGAATGTTTTATTTTGATGATACATTTGTTGTATTCTTGAAAGAAAAAAGAAAAGCAAAACCGTATTTTGCACTTCGCGTGTATGATATAAATAATTTTCAGGAATAGTTTTTGAGGGCGCATTATCGAAGATAATGCGCCTTTCAGACGATAAAATGTAATTTTTTATTACAGGGTTTTCTTTTTGCATATTTATATATTAAAATATTAATTATAAAAGACTTTGGTCAGTTGCTATTTATCGGGATTAATAAACAGTTGGGAAGGATTTGAATGAGAAGAAGAAGGCATAAGTATGATTTGTATATAGTAATATTTCTGGCTATATTTACTTTAGGTTATTTTATATATAACCACGCTTCTTCAGAATCCCGCGGGGTAGAAAATTATTCGGAAGCACTTGAGTCTTATAAATCTTGCGATTATGAAACTGCATATCAAAAGTTCGGCAAAGTTCCGTCCGGCTCAAGCCTTAAAAAGCCCGCACTTTTCAGACAAGCGAGGTGTGCTACTAATCTTGATAACAAAGAATTAGCAATAAAAAAATATAATCGTATAGTACGCTCCGGCTCAAAATCTACAATTGCTCCCATAAGCGAATATAATATGGCAGTTCTTATGTTTGATACAAAAGATAAGAGGGCTAAGAAGCATTTTAAAAGGATTATAAAAAAATTCCCGACAAGTGATTACGCTATAGCGTCAGAGTATTATTTAGGGCTGATTGAACTTGAAAATTTACCGAAGAGCGAAAAACGACAGGCAAAAGCAAAAGAAAGGGCTTCAATATATTTTAAAAATTATATAGAAAAATCTCCTGACGGCAGGTTTGCAATAAATGCAGTCGATGAAATCTTAAAACTTGATACAAAATTAAATAATTATAACAATTTATTGATAGCGAAAGCCTATTATGCAAACGGGGATTACGAAAAAGCGAGAGATTTTTTGAATAAAACAACTTTAGCCGAAAGCTGGTCTGATTTTGCGAAAAATGAATATAAACTCGGCAACAAAGACAAAGGTAATTATTATACAGAGCTGGGTTTAAAACAACACGCGTTTAATACCGAGCCGAATGATGTTTACGAAGTTATAGACAGTTATATAGCAGCATATCCTACAAGAAAAGACGGGATAACAAAATTAGTTAGTTTAGGGGCAGGTTCAACCGGGGCTGATTATATCTCATATTTGAATTGTAATGAAGTAGTAGCTTCAAATGTCAAAGAAGCCTGCTATAGAACTCTGTATGAAAAATACCCAAACGGTCAGTTCTCTGCGGATTCCCTGTATAATCTTTTTATAACAAAATATCTTCAGAAAAAATATTATGATGCTCAAAGACTCGGTTTTCTACATTTAAAGAAATTCCCGAATGTAAAATCAAGCCCTGCTGTAACATATTTTATGGGTAAAATTGCCTATAAACTTAAACATTACGAAAATGCAAACAGCTATTACCGCAAAGTTCTTGCTAAATATCCGGATACTTACTACGCTTACAGAGCAAATTATAATCTGTTTAAAGAAGATGGAGTGCTTCCGTTTGGAGAACTGAATGATAAACCTGTAGTGTTTCCTTATAAAAAATCTCTGGACAAAAATCTGGTTGTAAAACTCGCGTATCTAAAGGATTATGATTTGGTAGAAGAACTCTGTAAAAAAGATAAGTTTATTCAGAGCTGGGTAGCATATGAAAAAGGAAATTATACAATTTCTGCTGTTTTAGCACGCAATGCAATGGATGAATTAGAAATGAAGCCTTCTTTTGAGGATTTGAGATGGAGACTTGTTTATCCGACACATTATTATGAGATTGTCGATAAGGTTAAGGGTGACAATAACCCGATTATTTTGGAATCAATAATAAAAGAAGAAAGCCACTTTAATCCTGATGCAAAGAGTTCTGTCGGAGCAATCGGTCTAATGCAGTTAATGCCTGCAACATATAATGAAGTTGTGACAAAACATAAAATACCTTCAAATCCGGATAAAGTAACGGCCAATATAACAGCAGGAAGCTATTATTATACAAGTCTGAAACGGATGCTCGGCAGTAAAGACCTGTATGCAATATCAGCATATAACGGTGGAATAGGTTCTGTTTCAAATTGGTTTTCAAAACTCATATACTCTGATACTGATGAGTTTGTAGAACAAATTCCTTATCCCGAAACAAAGAATTATGTAAAAAAAGTCCTCAGAACATACTGGGTTTACGGGAATGTTTATTAATAATCAAGTAAAAAAGCTTTTTTGAATCTACCTGGAATAGGATTGTAAACTGATATTTATCAAATAGAATAGTTATATGCATAGAGGATTATTTATAACATTTGAAGGCGCAGACGGGTGTGGAAAAACTACCCAGATAAGACTCCTGGATGAGTATCTGCGTGCAAAAGGAAAAACAACAATTTTAACAAGAGAGCCAGGAGCTAAAGGGCTGGGGGTTAAATTAAGGGAAATTCTTTTGAATTATGAAGGTGAAGTTTCGCCTAATTGTGAGTCATTCTTATTTCTGGCAGATAGAGCGCAGCATGTTGACTGTATAATAAAACCTGCTCTTAAAGAAGGTAAAATTGTACTCTGTGACAGACATACCGACTCGACTGCTGCCTATCAGGGGTATGGGCGCGGAATAAATCTTGATGAGATAAAAAAACTTAATGAAATTGCAGTAAGCGGACTAAAGCCGGATTTGACGATTGTTTTTGATATTGATATTGAAACTTCACTCTCAAGAGTCGGTAATGAAAAGGACAGAATGGAATCTGCGGGAGTTGAGTTTTTTAACAGAGTAAGAAACGGCTATTTAGAGATTGCAAAACAAGAACCTGATAGAGTGAAAATTATTAACGCTTCTGATACAATAGATAATATACATAAAAAGGTTGTGGAATTAGTCGAAAAATTATGAATATTCAAGAGCTGGAACAGCGTGTAAACAAAGATAAACAAGGTATTGATTTTGATAAATTAAAAAAAGAATTGGCTGATATAGAGACTAAACTTCAAACTCCGGATGTCTGGTCAAATCAGAGTTTGGCGTCTGAATTAGGCCAGAAATCAAGAGAAATCAAAGAAACCCTTGAAATGTTTTCACGCTGGAATAATATCATAGATGATGCAAGGGCTGCAGAAGAAATCGGAGATGAAGAGCTTATTTCCGAGAGTAATAATCAGCTTGCATTGTTAGAAAAAGAGCTTGATAAATACGAAGTTCAGAGAATGCTTTCCGGTGAGTACGATGAAGCAGATGCTTTTTTATCTATTAATGCCGGAGCCGGCGGTACGGACGCGCAGGATTGGGCAGAAATGCTTCTTAGGATGTATTCTCGCTGGGCTGAGTCTAAGGGTTGGAAAGTTGAACTGATTGATAAATCAGAAGGCGAAGAGGCTGGAATTAAATCCGCAACAATAAAGATTACCGGAAAGTATGCTTACGGATACGCAAAAGCTGAAAAAGGTGTTCACAGGCTTGTGCGAATATCACCATTTAATGCAAACGGCAAGCGCCAGACAAGTTTTGCTTCCTGTGAAGTATCTCCAATTATTCCGGATTACGAAAAAACAATTGTAATCCCGCCTGAGGATATAGAAGTTGATACAATGCGCTCCGGAGGAGCGGGCGGACAGAATGTTAATAAAGTTGAGACTGCTGTGAGAATACTGCATAAGCCGACAGGGATTGTGATAAAATGCCAGCAGGAGCGTTCACAGCTTCAAAACAAAGAAAATGCAATGCAGATGCTTGCTTCAAAATTGCTGGAATTAAGACAACGAGAGCATGAAAAAAAGCTTGCGGAACTTAAGGGCGAAAATTTCGATATAAATTTTGGCTCTCAAATTCGTTCTTATGTTTTTCATCCATATAAATTAGTAAAAGACCATCGTACCGGTTATGAAATGGGTAATGTTGAAGCAGTAATGGACGGTGACATTGACGGGTTTATTGAAGAGTATTTAAAAACAAACAGATAACGGTGTAAACTTATCCTATATTTATCTGATTCAACAAATAAGCCGAATAATGTCGGTATACCAACGATTACCGAAATGAATTTTCCCTAACCCGTTCCAGCACAGAGAGCAATCTGCCGGGCAGGGTAAAATCTGCGATCGTTGTGAAGGCTCCCGCCCTCATGAGGGCACTGCTGTCCCGTAAAAATATAGCGTGAAAAAATAAAAATCAAGGCTTGCACACTTCCTCTCCTTACGGGAGAGGATAGAATTTCAATACGAAACGCCAGTTGAGTATTAGAAATTCTTGGTGAGGTGGCAGCCCCGTAAGGGGAATAAAGAAGGTAAGGTTTTCAAATTTATATCTTTCCGTTTTTTACTTTTTCTAACAGGATAAACTTGCCCCCTCGCCGCATCCGTAGTTTTCGGTGTGGCCTCAAACACGACTGCTCCTCTCCCGTAGGGAGAGGGAATAGTACTTTCTGTTTTTATTTGGACACTAATGCTTTTGAGAGAGGACCAGGGTGGGTGCTAACAAAAATGCCAGATAAGCAAAACCCCCGCATAAAGCGGGGGCTTCAATACACTATCTATTAAGATTATAATAAGTTTAATGCAATACTTGGCGTCTGGTTTGCTGTTGAAAGCAATGTTGCCGTTGACTGCTGTAATATTTGATATTTTATATAATTTGATGATTCTTCTGCTACATCTGCATCCTTGATTGATGAGTTAGCTGATACGATATTCTCCTTTTGAACCCCGATTGCATCAACAGCTGACTCTACCCTGTTCATATAAGCACCAATCAGAGTACGTCTGTCTGATACGTTTTCAATAGCTTCGTCTATGAATTGCAAGAATTCACGTGCTGTTGAATCATCTGTATAAACTGCATCACAGATAGCTGTAATATTTGAGCAGATACCTGTTTTTGCAGTGCCATCATTATTAGGATCATATGTATTGTTAACAATTGCTGTATACCCAAGAGAACCATAGTCGTATGTTGTACCATTTGTTAAAGTTACAGCAGTTCCTGTTATTCTTGCATAAAGTGCAGGGGTTTCATAATTAATATCACAATCTGTTGTATTAGGAGCTCCCTGCCCTCTTTCATACCAATCGCCTTCTGTTCTTCCAGCTTCACTTGTAATAAATAAAG
>CALVEE010000173.1 GCA_944326495.1 Candidatus Gastranaerophilales bacterium
GTTTATGAGAAAAAACAGAATGAAATAAACAAGGTTAACCCTCTTACGGCTTAGCTTGATAATTTGGAGAATAACTAGTGGCAAAACTAAATATTGTTTTATATGAACCTGAAATTCCGCAAAATACCGGAAATATCGCAAGGCTTTGTGCTTGTACGGGTGCTTCTTTATATCTTGTCGGAAAACTCGGCTTTGCCCTAACAGATAAGTACACAAAACGCGCAGGAATGGATTACTGGGACTCTGTTGATTTGCATAGAATTAACTCGATGGAGGAGTTGTTTAAAATGTTTCCTGATGGTACATTTTATTATCTAACGACAAAATCAAAGAAAAAATATACGGATATAAAATTCAAAGAGAATGATTTTATTGTATTCGGGCCTGAATCAAGAGGGCTTCCAAGCAAATACGTAACAAAAGATACAGCAATAACAATTCCGATGAAGGAAGGTCAGAGAAGTCTAAATTTGGCAAATTCAGTAGCAATCACAGCATACGAGATAATACGACAGATCGGATTATAAAGCTAATATTAGTAGTCCCCGCAATTTTGAAAATTATGTAAACAATGCCTGAATAAATTCTTTAGAGTCAAAGTCTTTTAAATCTTCCATCTTTTCGCCGACACCGACGAGTTTGACGGGAAGGCCGAGTTCTTTTGCGATAGCAAGAACAATTGCGCCTTTAGCCGAGCCGTCAAGCTTTGTGAGCGCTACGGCTGTTAAATTTACACATTCTTTAAAAACTTTTGCCTGCTGAAGCCCGTTCTGTCCTGTGTTGGCATCTATTACCAGAATACTTTCACGAAGTTCATCAGGTGCATTTTTATCAATTACTGTCTTTATTTTGGCAAGTTCTTCCATTAAATTGAATTTATTCTGTAATCTTCCAGCTGTATCAACAAGAATTACATCATAATTTTCACTGCGGGCTTTTTGTATAGCCTCATAAACAACAGAAGCCGGGTCTGCTTTATCGCGTCTTACAATATCCGCTCCGGAACGTTTTGACCAGATATCAGCCTGCTCTTCGGCTGCTGCCCTAAAAGTATCTCCGGCCGCGATTAGAACCCTTTTACCTTCCTGTTTGAAACGATACGCCATTTTTCCTATAAGAGTTGTTTTTCCGGCACCGTTTACTCCGGTTATAAAATAAATATTTAATTCGCCGTCTTTATAGTTCATATTGCAGGAGCCTGCTGACTCAAGTGTTTTCATAAACTCATTCTGCAAATATTCCTTAACTTCCGAAGGCTTAATCTTTTTTTGATTTCTTAATTTATCTACTAATTCTCCTGCGTAACCTACGCCTAAATCTGCACTGATAAGAGTATCTTCCATATCATCAAGTACAAATTCCGAGAATTCTTCTTCCCCGCCTACAGCATCGACAACATTTCCGACCAATGCCTGTGCGGTTTTAGAAACTGTATTTTTTAATTTATCAAAAAAGTTAAACATTTTATTTCAAACCGTTTTCTACAATTACTTTTGCTAAAATCCCGTTTACAAATGAAGAAGAATCTTCTGTTGAGTATTTTTTTGCAAGTTCAACAGCTTCATCCACAACAACCTTAAGCGGAGCATCTTTTATATATAGAAGTTCGGTTATTGCAATTCTTAAAATATCTTTATCTATTTTTACGAGTCTTGAAATATCCCATCCGTTAGAGTATTTCTGAATTTCAGCGTCTATATCTTTATGGTGGATTTTGAACTGTTCGGCAATTTCTACCGTATAATTTTTAACTTCCGACTGGTTTTCCAGAGTAGCAAACTCTGCGATTTCAAGCGCTAAAATAGCTTTTTCCGCAACATCAATCATTACGTCGACTTTTTGTATCATCTCATCTGTCATTGGAATTTTAACAGGCTTATTTTTTGCACCCAGCGGCCTTGAAAGATTAGTTTCATGTTCAGCCTCATAAGTATCTAGACTATCTTTAATATCAATTAATGAACCTACAGTAAGCTTTAATTCTTCCGAAGCTGAATTGGATAATATTCTTACGGATTTGAGCATTATATCTTCAAAGTCTTTTCTTGAATATTTTGTAATTTCTTTATCAAATTGTGAAAATAATATTAGTGCTAATTCTCTTGCTGCACGTCTTGCTTGCATAATTTATCTCCTATTAGTTTTTTTTATTAATAATATCATGAAATATGTTATAATAAAACTTGGAGGAATATTATGAAAAAAAGGGCGGTAATAATTGTAATAGATTCAATGGGAATTGGCGCTATGCCTGATTGTGAAGAGTTTGGTGATATAAAAGAATGTAATACTTTGAAAAATGTATGCGAATACAATAATGGACTTGATGTTCCGGTGCTTGAAGCAATGGGGCTCGGAAATATTCAGGATTTTAAAGGGATTAAAAAGACTGCAGCTCCAATTGCCCAGTATGGCACTTTAGAAGAAAAATCTAAAGGGAAAGATACGACAACAGGTCATTGGGAGATTGCTGGACTTGTGTCTGAAAAACCTTTTGCAACATTTCCTGAGGGGTTTCCTAAAGAGCTTATTGATAAATTTATAGAGGAAACCGGATGCGGCGGAGTTTTAGCTAATATTCCGGCAAGCGGAACGGCGATTATTGAAAAACTTAATGACGAGCATCACAAAACAAAATATCCGATTGTGTACACTTCTGCTGACAGTGTTTTTCAAATTGCGCTTGATACAGATATGATACCACTGGAGACTCTGTACAAGTGGTGTGAAATTGCACGCAGAATTCTTGATGAAGGTAATTATAATGTTGCAAGAGTAATAGCACGTCCTTATAAAGTAATTGACGGCAAGCCGACAAGGATATCTAAAGACAGAAGAGATTATTCAATGAAACCTCCAAAGGCAACGTTACTGGATAGAGTGAAAAACGCCGGAGCAAAAGTGATTGGTATCGGGAAAATTGAAGATATTTTTTCTAAAGCAGGAATTACCCATGCTATTCATACCGGCTCTAATAAAGAAGGCTTAGAGCTTACTATAAAAGCGCTTGATGGAACACTCGAGCTGGATAAAATAAAATATTCAGGGATAAATATTACGGATAATGAGCGTGAAATAATATTTACTAATCTTGTTGATACAGATATGCTTTTCGGGCACAGAAATAACGCGGAAGGATACGGCAGGGCAATAGAAGAAATTGATGATTATTTAGAAAAAATTCTTCCTCTTATCAGAGAAAATGATTTACTTGTAATCACTGCAGACCACGGCTGCGATCCGACTGTACCGGGGACAGACCACACAAGAGAAAAAGTTCCGGTTCTGTATTATTCAAAAAATATTGAACCTAAAGATTTAGGTATAGCAAAAGGGTTTGATACTATTTCTGATAGAATATCCGGTTGGTTGTTTTAAATTTTCAAATTTAAGTGTATAATAGAAATTGTCCGGGAAACCGGATAGTAAACAAAAAGGAGAAAAGAAAATGAAAGTAACTATTGAAGATTCTTCTATCGGATGCGGCGCATGTGAATCAATTTGCGACGCTGTTTTTCATGTAGAAGATAGAGCAGAAGTTAATCCAGCAGGTATTGCAGGCAATGAGGACTGCGTAAAAGAAGCTGCAGGCGCTTGCCCTGTTTCAGCAATTGTTGTTGAATAATTGAATAATTATAAAAAAGGCGCCTTTGCTATTTTAGCAAAGGCGCCTTTTTCTGTACACAACTGTCCGATAAAAATATAGAAAAAACATTAAAAGAGCAGTTTAACCTGCACTATGTACACCTTGATAATATAAAAGATGCTGAAAAACTTTTGGAAACAGCTAAAATAGCTGCTAAAAATAATGTTCCGCTTCCGGATATTTTAATAGTTACACCGTATTTAAACCATTCTTTAAAAGGACAGAATTTTGTATGTAAAAACGGGCGCAGGATGGTTCTTATAAATTCCGCTGATGATATTAAAACAATAAAAAATGCTGTAGAGAAATCTAAGCCGGGTAAAGATGTTAAAGATGCATACAGCTGTTACAAACAAACTATGCTTATGGATGCCTATGCTACGACAAGCCCTTTGCATGTATATTTACATGAATTTGTACACTCCGAGAATCCTTTATCTTATATCGGAAAAAAGATTCCCGGGAATTACAAAGATACTGTAGAGAAATTATCAGGTTATGCAAAAATGACTCTCAATCACGCTAACGAAGAAGTCAGAACAGAATTGCGCACGAAAGAAATTTTGGAAGGATTAAATTCCAAAGAATCAGCTTTGTTGAATTATTTGAGTTAAAAAATGTAAACGACATATTGCGGAATTTAAAAAATGAGTTAAACTGATAATAGAGGTTCATTTTATGAGTTCCATATCAGCAATAAATACATCGGCTTACCCCGGCCTTGCAGAGAGTGTTACACCGCCGCAGGTCAGTACACGGCAAGATAATTCCGCTCTGCAGACAGCGTCAATTCAGCCTGAAAGTCAGGTCTCAAATGTAGATTTGAGCAATTATTACTCGGAAGTTATGCCGGGCGATTTACTGCAGAGTGTTTCTGAAAATGTTGTTCAGGCAGCGCATGATTTGGATAATGCTATGGTGACAGCTCTCCAAAACGGTTATTCGGTTCAGGATGCTGTTAATGTTCAGCTTGCAAAGACCGCTTATGAGGCGAATGCAAGAGTGGCTAAAACTACGTTTGAACTTGCCGTTTAATGAAGAAGCAGATACATTTCATTATAAAACCGGAGTATAAAAATTATAATCAGGATAAGGAGGATTAGCATAAATCCCTGCGGAGATTTCCAGTCAAAATGTACGTGTACACCTTGAACGCGCTCTTTATATGTGTCAATAAAGTGGATGAGATAAAAAATGTTGAATAAAACAACATACCACGGATTAATATTTATGGCGGCATCATATGTTTTTTCCGTATATTTTTGTATAATCCGGAGCACTCTATAGGTAAATGCTATATAGATAATGCATTGCAAAGCGGCAAATGTTATTAAATACGCAGGATGTTTGTAGAAAAAGAATAAATAAAACCCGCCGTTAATTGCAAGCAGAAGAAACAGCCATTGGACTTTAAACAAATCCCTCATGCCGGATGCTAACCTGTTAATAGCTTTTGCGTTAATAAAAAACCAAATTGTAGAAAAGAAGCCGAGAGTTAAAATATCAATAGCGATAAAAGGGCTTAATTCTGTAAATTTTATCCCGGGAAGTTCAGGCTCTTTAAATAAAGCCCCGCATTTTTCGCATCTTAAAGCATCGCTTGATATAATATTCCCGCAAAACGGACAATTTACTGATTCAGTCATTACACCTCTCTCTAACTATTTTATTTTATCATGTAATACAATCTTTGCGCAATAGTTTAACAGGAGAGATTATAATTCACATTCACAATTATGAATTCATTTTGTTTCTGATAACAGCATCTATAAGCCCTTTAAATAATGGGTGTGGTCTTTCAGGAAGCGAT
>CALVEE010000174.1 GCA_944326495.1 Candidatus Gastranaerophilales bacterium
CCTGCAATATCAATATGCGCCCATTTTACATTATCTGTAACAAATTTTTTCAGGAATACTCCGGCCGTAGAAGCACCGCCCCAGCGGGAGCCGGTATTTTTCATATCTGCAATATCGCTCTTTAAGCTGTCAAAGTATTCGTCCCACATAGGTAACGGCCAGAAACGCTCGCCACTTCTTGCTGCAGTATCTGTAAGTTTCTTGATAAACTCATCATCGTTACCCATAATTCCGGAAGCTTGAGTTCCTAAAGCTACCATGCAGGCGCCTGTAAGAGTTGCCAGATCAATAACTTCATCAACTCCGAGTTCGCAAGCATAACAGAGCGCATCTGCTAAAGTCAAGCGACCTTCAGCGTCGGTATTATCAACCTCTATTGTTTTTCCGTTCTTTGCCGTTAAAATATCACCGGGTTTGTATGCGCCATTTCCGGGCATGTTTTCACAAGCTGCAATAAGCCCGTGAACTTCAACCTGCGGATGGAATTCTCTTATAATACTCATAACGCCCAGCACGCAAGCTGCAGCAGACATGTCGTCTTTCATAGTAAGCATTGAAGAAGGTGGCTTGATATCCAGCCCGCCGCTATCAAATGTAATACCTTTTCCGATAATCGCAATTCTCTTTTTCGGATTATCAACCTGATATTTCATGTGAATAAATTTAGGCTCCTGAATACTTCCCCTTGCGACTGCAAGAAAAGCCCCCATGCCCATTTTTTCACACTCTTCTTTATTATAAATTTTTGTATCAAGACCTAAATCACAAGCAATTGCCGCAAGCTCTGCAGGAGTCGCAAACTGTGCCGGCTCATTTGCAATATTTCTTGCAAATCTCATTGCTTCCGCGATTTTAGCAGCTTTATTTACGATATCGGCATTTGCCTGCACGTAAACTTCCTGCACTTTATTATCTTTCTTTTCAGATTTATATTTGTCAAAAGCATAATCAGCAATAAAAGCGCCTAATGTAAACTGTTCTGAATAATCAAACTCTATTCCGTCCAGAGAAAACGCAACTTTTTTAGCTTCCATCTGCATAGATTTTTTTATAGCTTTAGCCGCAGCCTCTCTCATTTTATCGGGATTAAATTCCTCTTTCTTTCCGAGCCCCAGCACAAGCACCTTTCTGTAAACTTCTTTGCCATAAGTCGGAAGCAGGTATGTTTCCCCGAATTTTCCCTTAAAATTATCCTCTTCAATAGCGTATTTGTTGGCTAAATCGCTTGCGGTTTTTTCACCTTCAAACATGCTTACAACAAGAATATCGCTCTCAATACTCTTTGCATCTTGAACAACTTTAATTTCCATAATTCAAAACTCCTTTCTTATTTTAATATTTTATAAAATATAAGCCGTCATTAAAATACGTTAACTGGATTATAAAATAAACTATTTGACATTAAATTATGTTTAAGTTAGTATTAGATGTGTCGAGGGCGTTTAGCTCAGTTGGTAGAGCGTCTCCCTTACAAGGAGAGGAATTTTCAGAGTTTAGTGTAAACTAATGTGTTTCTGAATCAACAAATGCAAGGCTTTTTAGGATTTGTTTTTGTTTTCTTACACTCGTTTATTTTTAATAGTTTAGGCTTACTTTTAATTCAATTACATAAAATTACATAATGGAATTTTTGTTATTCAACTAACCAATCAATTAAGTTCAATACCTTGATACCGTCGTCATTTGTTCCTACAAACATACTATCCAGTGTAAGTATAATCTTTTCAAAGTTATCATTTATAGCTTTTAATGAAGCGAACTCTCTGGTTCTTGTAGATTCTTCCAATAACGTATCACTAACTTGCACATATAGTTTCTCATTAAACTTGGTAGCTATGAAATCAACTTCTTTTGTATCAATCTTACCTATAGATATATTATAACCTCTATGCAATAACTCAAGGTAAACAACATTCTCTATAAGATGTCCTTTATCTTCACCTTTAAAGCCTAGGAAGAAGTTTCTTAAGCCTGTATCTGCCATATAATACTTGCCTTGTGTTTTAAGGTATTCTTTTCCTTTGATGTCATAGCGACTTGCATTATAAAATACAAAAGCATTCTCTAGTAGCATTATATAATTATCAATTGTGCTTGGTTTGATACCTTTAGAAACCGTATTCTGTGATACTAATGTATTCTTAATCTTGTTTATTGAGATATTGTTGCCAATGTTATCTGCCAAAAATTTAGTTATTTTCTTTATTAACGCAGGGTCTCTTACATCAGCCTGTTCTATTATATCTTTGGTTAATACAGTAGAGAATATACCGTCTAAAGTTTGTGTAATCAGTTCTTCATTAAAATTAAATAGAACTAACCCCGGCATACCTCCATATTTAAGATAAGCATTGAACTTAGCTTCACGTGGCATATCAACATTATTATAAAACTCCAGAAACTCCTTAAATGTCAAAGGTTGCATTTTAATTTCGACATACCTTCCTGATAAGTATGTTGATAGTTGAGAAGATAACATATAAGCATTAGAACCTGTGATGTACATATCGGTTCTGGAATCTAATCTCAACGAATTAACAGCCAACTCCCATTTGTCAATCTTCTGTATCTCGTCAAGTAATATGTATAACTTACCTTCTGTTGAACTTAGCTTATCTTTAATAAAGTCATTAAGTTCTAAATAAGTCATATTACCATACTCTAAATCTTCAAAATTAATTCGGAGTATATTATCTTTATTAATCCCAACTGATTCGAGATACTCTACAAATAACATCAATAAACTTGATTTACCACATCTTCTAATCCCAGTTATAACCTTAATTAATTCGTGGTCTTTAAATGATATTAATTTATTTAGATATGTTGGTCGATTAAACATGATATTACACCTCCATTTTTACTATAGCAAAAAACTTTGTATTTTTCAATAGTTTTTTGCTCTTAGGGTAACAAACTTGTAACATTTTGTTTTTACTAAGAAATGAGTCTAATTCACATTAGAAATTACATTTTACTATATATGAGCAATCTTTCTGTATATACAAACTTAGGAGCTTCAAATCATTCTCTTGGTATTAGAGAGGAGAATGATTTTTATGCTACAGAACCAAAAGCTGCTGAATTATTGCTTGATGTTGTACCAGAATTGAATAACATCTGGGAATGTGCTTGTGGTCAAGGGCATTTAGCTAAAGTATTTGGTAATGTTGATAAACTTGGTAAGGCAACGGATTTAATTGATAGAGGTTATGGGGCAACTGAAGATTTCTTGCAAAGTAAAGAACCTTATCACAATGGGGATATAGTAACCAATCCTCCGTATAAATATGCTAAAGAATTTGTAGAAAAGGCTCTTGAATTGGTTGATGTCGGAAGATATGTTTGTATGTTTTTAAAGGTACTGTTCTTGGAAAGCAGGAGCAGGAAGGAATTGTTTATAAAGTTTCCTCCAAAAGTAATATATGTATCAAGTAGTAGAATAAATTGTGCTAAGAATGGGGATTTTGATACCTATACATCTTCAGCTATCGCTTATGCGTGGTATGTATGGCAAAAAGGATACAATGGAGAATCCGTTATTAAATGGATAAATTAAGTTACTTAATCTTTATCGCACTAATGCCAATACCACCGTTACCGTTTGTACTTTCAGCCATAAATATTCTATAAGTGCCTTCTTCAGTGGTTACTTTAGTTGTTGTAACGTGGTTTCCATCAGTCATTACAACTTGCAGAGGTTCTGCTGTTATAAATGCTTTTGCTATTGAACATCCTGTGCAAGTTAGCCCAACGGCTAATCCAATGCACAATCCTATTATAAGTTGTTTCATATTATCTCCTTTGTTATAGGTAAAGTTCCCAGAAATCTTGAAAAATTCTATGAGGGTTTTATCTTAAATTGTTACATTCGCTTTCAGAACCCTCTATCGCCCTATTTGGGACAATTTTTAATTCATACCCATACAGGTCAAGTATTTCCATGATTTCTGATAATTTAAAAGATGCTCTGGAAAATTTATCATACATACTAGATGTACTTGAAGACCTTCCCAATTTGTCATGCATTCTGCCAACTAATTCAGGAATACTAATTTCATGCTCTTCCAGAAAACTTCCTAAGAAGGCTCTGACCTTCTTCTTCATTCTTGCCGGGACTTTATAAGGCGTTTGTTTATTAGTATTTTTTACTGTCATATTTTTATCTCCCACATGTATTATATATTACTTTTGCTATTTTGCACGTGTTTTCACGTTAATTGTAAAGAATTGCTGCAGAATAGATGCACATGGGCTGCGTTGGTCGTGAAAAAGCGTTATAATAGACCTGTAAGCAGCTTACAGCAAGTAATACAGTAAACAACAAGGAGCAATTACTATGAAAAATACAAAAGTATTAGTAACAGATATTAATCTTGAAGAACAAGCAGGTATTATCTTAAGTCTTTCACAAAAAATCGAAGAATTAACTGAACTTAAGAAGGAAAAACTTCAAGAGGTTCGTCAATTAATGGAAGAAAACAATCTAAAAGAACTTCCAGCAGGCAAGCACACCTTCAAACTATCTGAAATCCTTCGGAATTCACTTGATATGAAGACCATGAAGGCTAAATATGCAGAGTTATACAAGGCTCTCTTGAAGTCTTCGGTATATACCAAGATGGAGTTGGTGTAAGGGCTTTTGCCCTTACCCTCTCTGGAGGAACAAAAATGAAATGCAGTTTTGAAAAAGAAAATATTAGCAGTAACCAAGAAGAAATGGAATCTCAATATATAATTTGTAAACATTGTGAATGGTTCTATAACTGCGATGTAGCATTTGATTTAAATGAAAAATTAAAAGAATTGATTGAAGAAAGCGAAGGTGAACAAAATGATAACTTATAATACAGCAGAACAAGTTTACAGCAGAAACCATGGGTCAGAAAGATTATTCAAAAGACCATACTGTCAAACTCTTAACTATACGGAAGGTATTTATGATTTTCAAAAATCAATGAATGCTTTTTGGGTGGTAGATAATATGGTTTCCTATATGCCCCAAATATTGAAAGCATATGAACAAAATGAATATGAATTCTTTGTGATTGAAATATGTGTAAATAAAGAAAACAAAGGACATATGGAAGTATTCACTGAAGGTTATATCGGAAATGATTATAACGACCATATAGAAATTCTAAAACAGGAAATCGAATATATTGATTTACCACTAAAAGATGATGATGAAATAACCACATATAAGTTTTTCTTATCGCTATCGGCACTAGAACACTTAAGATTTACGTTCTACTTGCCATCGGAATATTAAGGGGATTCATTCCCCTACCCCCTCCGGGGTAAACATAGTTATTACAAAAATAAAATGAAAGGAAATAATATTATGGGACAACGCACAGCATTTTTAATAAAAAGAACTTATTGGAACGGAAAAGTAAATATAAGATTGGTTCACCACCAATGGGGAATTGGAAGAGTTATGCACAATCACTTTATACGAGACTTTATGGAAATGATTACCGATAGGAGTTATCCGAGAAAAACTCTCAAAGACTTCATGAAGATTATTGATGATGAAGGTTCACTATATCTTGAAAGAAATTTCCGTAAAGGCAGTATGTCTATTCCAGATGTGTTTGATAAGAAGGTCATCAAAAGATACTTTAATCGTACCGATAATAACAATGGGGGAATGATTATAGAAATCACAGAAAAGCAATCAGATAAAGAACCATACAGCTTGGATATAGATGATTTGAAAATCGGTTTCATAGTTGGCTGGGAAGAGTGCGACTATGATTATAAAACAGAGAAATGGTTAGGAGATGAGCCATTTGAAAAGCTATACACTGGAGAAGAGTATGTGAAGATTTCTTGTGAAGGTCAATATGCTTATCCAGAGTTTATTCAGATGTGGAACGGTTTCATCAAGCAGTATGAGATTGAAGAAATAACCGATACACAGGAAGTCAAACAAGTAGCATAGATTAGAGGGGGATTCTTTTCCCCCTCCTATAACAAAGGAGCAATCAAAATGAAAAATAAAATTGAAACAATTAAAATAAGAGAACTCATTAAAGATTTAATGATAGCAATGAATCAATTAGGTGATATTCCAGTGATTCACAGCCGAGACGAAGAAGGCAACAGTTACAACACAATTAAATCAGATTCCATCAGTTATATGGATACTGATAAAGCAGGTCGAGTGTTGGTTTTGTATCCATTTGAAGAATATATTGATGAACAACTGTTTAATAATGATTAAAAGGGAAATAGCTATGGAAAATACAGAAATAGAAATAAAAACATATAAAGATTTTGTTGGGCAACTTAAGAAGTTGCAGGATGAACAAACGGCTGCTACGCTCTCATTCTACAAATGGTGTGCTAAACACAGACAGGAAATTCACAGCGTTTATGTTGAATGTATTGAAGATAAATTGGCAAGGTTTGGACTAAAACCTTATAAAGTTAATCACAATATGGATTGTTTGGTAAAGTTCAAAAATAGAGCTGAGGCGATTATTCAGATTGGAGTTTGTGAAATTAATCTACTGATATGCAAATTGTGATTGTGTGGCAGTAGCTAAAGTTTAGGGAATTTCTAAAAATTCCCAAAGGGTATTACATAACATAAGGAATAATTAATTATGAGTAAAACATTTGCATATGTTCGTTGTAGTCATCGTTTACAAAATGAGCAAAGACAAATAGATGCCCTCAAAGGCATAGAGGTTGATGAAATTGTAATAGAAAAAGCTTCAGGTAAAAACTTTGTTGGTCGAGAAAAATACCAACAAATGAAGAGCCTACTTAGAAAAGGAGACCTAGTTATCTGTCACTCAATTGACAGATTCGGAAGAAATTATTCTGAAATATGCAAAGAATGGGAATCTATAATCAATATGGGAGTCGATATACAAATTCTTGATATGCCTATATTAAATACAAAAAACAATTCCAATGGTCTTACTGGGCAATTGATTACTGATATTGTACTTAAGCTACTAGGGTATGTTGCTCAAAAGGAAAGGGAAAGCATTAAAATAAGACAAGCTGAAGGAATTGCATCAGCTCATAAACGTAATGTTAAATTTGGAAGACCTAAATCTGAAATACCTAAAGATTTTATAAGGTGCTATGAGCTTTACAAACAAGGACTGATTAAGGTTAAAGATGTAATGAATATGTGCAACATCAAAAGAAGTACATTTTTCAAATATGCACAGTCCATAAAAGGTTAGGTGAATTTCGTGGACTGTTTTTGTGGAAAATCACCACTGAAAAACATTAATTTTTCGTATCAAATAATAGTCCACAAAAAGTGTACTTTTTATAGACTACTAAAGATTATTGCGTTGCTCCTTGAAAAGTAACCCCTCCTGTATTTAGAAGAGGGGTTTTCTTTAATTACAATGTTCTTAGATGGTCGTACGTCTCAAAGATGTTCGTGATTTCAATATCATTTAAATTATTATTTTCATCTACAAATGCATCACATTCCATAATGAAATCATCTTCTTGTACTTTCTCAAATAGACGAGGAGCAAGCAATCTCCTTAATAATCTTATATCTATTTGAAATACCATTGGCTTATCATCTTGCCAATACACTAAACAAGCTAATTTCTTATTGGAATATTTTTCTTCAATGAAACATATTTTACCTATAAGATGTTGTTTAATTAAAAATACGTTATTAGTTGTTGCAGCCATTAATTTGACCCTCCGTTATATTTGCCAGAGCTTTCTAGTTCTTTTATCAATGCCTTTCTGGCTAACGCACTGATATTCACACAATAGTCTTTTTTTACTTTTTCCAAGAGAAGACCCAACTCTTTGTCCACCTTTATGGTGATGATTCTACTGTTTTCTTTCACTATAGGATTCCTCCGATTATTACTACTAACTAAAATGTAATAATTTTTATTTTCTTAATTAACAAAAGAATTATCTTACACATATTAAAATGTAATATTTGTATTAGAAGTAATGGAGTTTTGATATAGAATAGGGGATAAGTATCTTAATAAAACGGCAACTAAGCCCTAAAATGATGGCAATATGCAATATTTCATTAATTATTCATACACAAGCATTATAACGCAACGGTCTCAAACTGACTTATAGAGTTTTATTTGGTGATTCAATATCTCGCATATACAATTTTGTTAACTTTATAAGTACTTCCAGTATATATATATTTACTGTTTATTTGTTAAAAACTTCTATTGCATTATCTAATATATTTATTCGTATATTTCCTTTAAAGTTTATTTTTTCTCCATCTATATGACAAGTAAGCCAAGAATTTTCAATATTAACATCTTTCGCACGAATATATTCTGCACGATTACTATTTTTTCTTATTTTTAATATAATACATAGCAATTCAAAGAAGAATATAATCGGATTTGACGTTTTTAAAACAAATATATCCATTAAGCCATCATCTAATGTCGAACTATGTGCAAGCGAAACTATATTATGATACATATTTGCTGCATTAGCGAATATTATACAGGAAGCGTTTATATTGCGTTGTTCTCCGTCAATAAGCATTTTATATTCCCTCTCTTTAAACCTTAATGCAAAAATAATACCTGTTATAAAATATGCAAAGTAACCGAATTTATTTTTCAAACTTTGTGGTGTTTTCCCGATAATATCAGCATCATATCCTATTCCGCAACGCAAAACAGATAAGTTGTCATCAACTGTCATAACATCAATTTTTTTGACATTTTCTTTATCAATAACCTTCAATGCTTTAGAAATAGTATTTATTCCAAGTTTAGAGGCCAATAGGTTTGCCGTTCCGCAAGGTATAATTCCAAGAGTTTTATTTGTATTAACCAAATACGGCAAGACTTTATTAACAGTTCCGTCACCGCCAACAACAAGAATTGTATCAAATAAATCCATATCGACTTCTTGTAATTGGTCTATATTTATAAACCTAAAATACATTTGTCTAATTAAAAGAAACTTTTGAATTCTTTTCTTATATTTTATAGCCTGTTTTCTTCCTGCACTAAAATTTGCAACAATAAGAACATTATTCATCTGCTGCCACCTTTTCAAAAATTTTAATATAACATGAGAGTAAAAATAAACCTAACAAATATGCCCCGATAACATCTGTCAGATGGTGTACCCCAAGCCATACTCTTGAAACACCAACAAATAATATCCAAAGAATTGAGAATATTATGCCCAAAACTTTCAACACACGATTTTGACAATATTTATTTATAAAATAAATTACCATTCCCCACAAGCAAATAGTAACTAAACTATGGCTTGATACATAACTGAAACTGTCAGGATGTATTGCAATTTGCATTTCATAAGGAGGTCTTGCTCGATGTACAAGAGGCTTAATTATACAGTTTAAAAGAAATGTTACAAGCGGAATTGAATAGAAATATACAATAGATTTATATTCTTTTCTTTTTAAAAACCAAATGCCAAAAATAACTAATGGCAAAACAATCATTATTGAATACAGCTTGCAATCCGGCAATAAAGCAATCCACAACGGTATATTTTTTAATATTTCTTGCAAATGCATAATGAAAACCCTGTCCCATAATTCAATTATGGGACAAGTTATCGAAGTGATTGAAAAAATTATAAATATTGCAAATAAAAGCAATGTCTTTTTCATATTTATTTCCCGCACCCTGCACATTGACCAGAGCACTTATGCTCAGGTTTAATAT
>CALVEE010000175.1 GCA_944326495.1 Candidatus Gastranaerophilales bacterium
AATTCTGAAGTACAGCCGGAACATATTGTTATGGCAATGATTGAGGATAAAGGAATTGCTAAAGATTATTTAGAGGAGCTTAAACTCCTTAACCAGAACTTTATCAATGCAGTTGCAGCCAGGATTAAAGAATATCCGACATTATCAGAACGTTCAGGCTCTCAGCAGGTATTTTTATCCCGTGACACAAATACTTTGCTTGAGATTGCATCTCAAGAGGCTGAAAGCCTTAAGGATGATTTTGTCGGGATTGAATGTATATTAATTGCGATGACAAAATTAGAGGGTTCTTTTATAAAGGATTTGCTCAAACGCAGCGGCGTTGATACTAACTCGATTTTGAACGTAATGAGAAAGGTAAGAGGTAATCAAAAAGTGGATAATAAAAACGCAGAAGAAAATTTTAAAGCTCTTGAAAAATATTCAACCGACCTTACGGAACGCGCCCGCAGGGGTAAGTTAGACCCTGTTATCGGGCGTGATGAAGAGGTCAGACGTATTATTCAGGTATTAAACAGAAGGACTAAAAACAATCCGGTTTTAATAGGCGAGCCGGGCGTCGGTAAAACGGCAATTGTTGAAGGCTTAGCACAGAGAATTATAAGAGGCGATGTGCCTGAAAGCTTAAAAAATGTTAAACTAATTTCTCTTGATTTAGGTGCATTAGTTGCGGGTGCTAAATTCAGAGGCGAATTTGAAGAACGTCTGAAAGCTGTATTAAAAGAAGTTCAGCAGTCAAACGGCGAGATTGTAATGTTTATTGATGAATTACATACTGTTGTAGGCGCAGGCGCAACAGAGGGTTCAATGGACGCAGGAAACCTTTTAAAGCCGATGCTTGCAAGAGGTGAATTGAGAACAATCGGCGCTACAACGATTAACGAATACAGAAAGTATATAGAAAAAGACCCCGCTCTCGAGCGTCGTTTCCAGCCTGTTATGGTTGACGAACCGTCAGTTGAAGATACGATTTCAATCTTAAGGGGGTTGAAAGAAAAATACGAAGTTCACCATGGGGTTCGTATATTAGACAGTGCTCTTATTGCAGCGGCACAATTATCGGACAGATATATTACAGACAGATTTCTGCCTGATAAAGCGATTGACCTTATAGACGAAGCTGCTTCCGCTTTGCGTATTGAAATCGATTCCATGCCGGAAGAGATTGATGTTATGATGAGACAGAAAATCCAGCTTGAGATCGAAAGAGAAGCTTTGAAGAAAGAAACTTCTCCGGAGTGTATTGCTAAGATTGATAAATTAACTTCTGAAATCGATGATTTAGAGGGTAAAATTTCTAAGCTGAAAGCACAATGGGAAGTTGAAAAAAGCTCTATTACCGGTGAAGCTGCAATTAAGGATGAAATCGATCAGGTTAAGACTAAAATTGCCGAGGCTGAAAGAAATACAGATTTACAAACCGCAGCAGAACTTAAGTACGGCAAATTAATGGAGCTTGAAAAGAAACTGCAGTCTATTCAGGGTAAAGAAAAAGGTGAAAACCAGCTTCTTAAAGAAGAAATTGACGGCGATGATATCGCAGAAATTGTAAGCAAATGGACAGGAATTCCTGTTAACAGACTTATGGAAAGCGAGATGCAGAAACTCCTTAGAATGGAAGATGTCCTGCATAAACGTCTTGTCGGTCAGGATGAAGCCGTTGAAACAGTCTCTGATGCAATCCGTCGTGCGCGTTCCGGCTTAAAAGACCCGAAACGTCCGATTGGTACATTTATTTTCTTAGGCCCGACAGGGGTTGGTAAAACAGAATTAGCTAAAACGCTTGCGGAATTCTTGTTCAACGATGAAGATGCTCTGATAAGAATTGATATGTCAGAGTATATGGAAAAACATAATGTTGCAAGACTTGTCGGAGCTCCTCCGGGATATGTCGGCTACGAAGAAGGCGGACAGTTAACCGAAGCTGTCAGACGCAAACCGTATTCGGTTGTTCTTTTTGATGAAATCGAAAAGGCTCATCCGGATGTGTTCAACTTAATGCTTCAAATCTTTGATGACGGACGTTTGACAGACTCTAAAGGAAGAACTGTTGATTTTAAAAATACTGTAATCATTATGACAAGCAATATCGGAAGCGATATTATCCTTGAAGATTCTATCAATAATCCTGGCGGAAACTTTGATGAGACTAAAGAAAAAGTGATGACAGTAATGCGTGAGCGTTTTAAACCGGAGTTTTTAAACAGGGTTGATGAAACTATATTCTTTAAGGCGCTTACAATGCAGCAGTTGTCTGCAATCGTAGATATTCAGATGGAACATTTGAAAAAACTGCTTGCAGATAAGAGTATTACATTCGAAATAACGGATGATGCTAAAGAACTCCTTGCAAGACGCGGGTTTAATCCTATCTACGGCGCAAGACCTTTGAAACGGGTAATAAGACAAATGGTTGAAAATCCGCTTTCTAAGCTTCTATTGAGTCAGAAGTTTATTGACGGCGACCATATTAAAATCGACGTTAAGGATGATGAGATTGAATTTAGTAAATAAATTCAATCTCATCAGGCCATCCGGCCGGCTACATAGTTAGAGAAAAAACTATAATAGTAGTAGGTCAGGCATTGCCTGACATTAACTTATTTCCCCCATTACAGGTTAGATTTTACTTTTTCTTACAGAACCGCCCCCTCACCGCATCCGTAGTTTTCGGCACGGCCTCAAACACGGCTGCTCCTCTCCTGTAAGGAGAGGGAATAGTACTTTCTGTTTTTATTTGGACAGTTGTGCGGTGCGGGAGATGGTGGGCGGAGTCCGGATGAGGGGGATAGTTACATAGTTAGAGAAAAAACTATAATAGCCGAAAGCACAAGAACAGTCATCACAAAAGCAATGCCAATCTTCAAAAACGGGTTAAACGCAAAATTTTCTTCTTCTTTTAAATTAAGCTGTCTTAATACATTTTTAGAAAAATCCTGCCTTGCATCTTCTTTTGTCTTATGAAACGAGTCATTCATAAGCTTCCTTATATTATAAGTGTCCTCCAAATCTTTTCTCGCTTTTTTATTATTAATCGTAAACTTTTTTATTTTAATATTTTCCTCCTGCGGAAGCTCATTATCAACATACGCTGATAAATTATTCTGAAAAACCCTGTACTGGCTGTTTGAAGCAGTAGAAAACACCTCTTCCTCTCTCTCGTCCAGCGAGTTTCTTAAATCATTAAGCATAGATTTTATTATATCGAATTTTGCTCTGCAAGCCGGACAGTTTTTTAAATGCTCCTCTACTTTAAGCTTCAAAGCCCTGCTCAAATCACCTTCAAGATAAAAAGATATTAAAACATCCATCTGCGCACATGTTATTTCCATAATAAAAGTTCCTTTCTTATATTTAAATAAACTCCTTTAACTCCTCCTGAAGTTTCAATCTGGCTCTTGCAATCCTTGATTTTACAGTCCCCAGCGTTGTATTTGTAATCTTAGATATATCTTCATAACTTAACCCCTCATACTCTCTAAGCAAAATAACAATCTTAAGATTATCCGGCAGACTTATAACAGCCGCCCGGATTAATTTTTCCATCTCTGAAAAAAGACACCTCTCCCCCGGTTCACATCCAATTTTGTCTTTAATTTCAAGCAGCTTGTCATTATCAATTTCTATATTCTTTTCTTTAGCATGCTTTTTAATGTAATCATAAAAAATATTGGCAGTAATCTGATTAAGCCAGGCCTTGAAATTTTTTACATCTTTTAAATTATTAATCCCCCTTGCCATTTTTAAAAGAGCTTCCTGGGTCAAATCAGCAATATCCTGCCTCTTATCTGTCAGATAGCTGAACATCGTAAAAATATTTTTCTGCACACGTTTAATCAGCTCCTCTAAAGCCTTGACATCACCTTTCTGTGCCAGCATAACCAGTGTATTTATATCCCTTTTTTTATACGTAGATTTAGACATGCCGTTACCTTTTGATGTCATTATAAAAAGAGCTGACAAATTTTAAATTAGTCGCCAGGAGGGGGAAATAGTAGGTAAATTGGTGTTATATGATATAATTTATAATACAGGGTAAGCTCCTTTTACCTCCTCCGACACATGCTAGTTAAGAGAAAATGGCGGGAAAGGAGGTGATGAGATGAAATTCTGTATAACAGAAAAAGCGCTATGGCTTATCTTATTGATAATCATAGCACTTAGTCTTCTCAAATAGGGAGTTAAGAAAGACTTCAAGAGTTCAGACCTCTTGAGGTCTTTTCCCTATACTCATATATTAACACATTTTTTACGTTTTTCAAGTATTACAGCGGTAAAAGCAAAAGAAAACAGGTCGGTTATAATATCCTTCCTGTTAAGATTTTACACTAGCCGAAATATAAATAGCAATTTCATTGTACACTAAAAACCGGAAAATTTCAAATAATGATCATGATAAATCAAAAGATTATATCGCGGAATATTGGAGTATAACCCAGTCATATCAAAGAAAAACCAAAGTTTTGCGGATTGTAAACTTATGTAACAAATATATCTTTTTTATATACAAATTTGTCAATTTTCTTTACAATTATGTTTTTAAATATATAAGAGGACATCTATGAACGGCAAATTTAATTCAATAGTAAACAAAAATGAAGCAGATGCATTGCGGGAAATGATATTCAAACGTGCGCGCGAGCGTGCACAGGCATTGACTGAAGATGTTCAGGGAGATGTTATGGAACTTGCAAGAGATTCCTTTGTGAGTGATAACAATCCGTTTTCGCGTATAGTAGAGACTAATTCAGCGCCTGTAGTTCAGCCGGAACCGCAGGTAAAACAAGAGGAAGATGCCGGGATAGGATTTCCAATAAGAGAGCCGAAATTAAGACAGGACAGAGTCATCAATGAGCAGATATCATCCGCGGTAATACAAAATAACATGCTTGAAGCAAGAAGTGCATTAAGTAATAAACAGAGCTTCATGGGAGCATTGAATTTTTTGAACTCGCAAGCCGCAATATCGCTTATTAAAACACGTGCAGACCGGTTTGAGATGATAGTATAAAAGCTTGGCGCATCTCCCTCCCTTATGAGGGAGGGCCGGGGTGGGTGCTAATTTAAGTTTAGAAGTTGCTAGAATTAGAGAAAATAAATTTTAACAAATTGCTTAGAATTTTATATGCTTAATTTTGTTCTCTATTTCTGCTAATATTTTCCTTACGGGAAAGCACCCATCCTAACCTTCCCTCAAGGGAAGGAACGCTCTACGCTTGGCGCATCTCCCTCCCTTATGAGGGAGGGCTGGGGTGGGTGCTTATTATGTTATAATATAGTCATGGATGAACTCACACAAAAAGCACGCCTATTAAGAAAAAATCTAACTCAGCAAGAACAAAAATTATGGAATATCTTAAAAAATAAACAGTTTTACGGATATAAATTCTTAAGGCAATATCCAATAAAACCTTATATTGCTGATTTTATATGCAGAGAAGCCAAAATAATTATTGAAATTGATGGTGGACAGCATAACCAAGCAAAAGATATTGCTTATGATAAAGTTCGCACTGCTTATTTAAATAAATTAGGTTATAAAGTAATAAGATTTTGGAATAATGACATAGATATGAACTTAGAAGGCGTATACAAAGTTTTGCAGAGTGAAATGGGAATTGATTAAAATTTTATATTCTACTCCCTAACGGGTTATCACCCACCCCGCCCCTCCCTCAAAAGGGAGGGAGCAGGCGCCAAGCTTGTAGCGTTCCTTCCCTAGTGAGGGAGCGGATTTGCGGACGGACGGGAGTCCGGATAGCGAACAGACTGAACC